>DAOMWV010000044.1:0-16646 GCA_035436725.1 Hyphomicrobiaceae bacterium | reverse complement strand
TTCATTCCGCCCGCGACGATGCCTCGAGCAGGCGCAGGAACGACTTCAGACGGGCGACGTCGAGTTGCTCGTCGATGTGTGTGATCAATCCTTGCGAGACTCGCCAGTCATGCCGGAACGTGCCATCGAAGACGGCGCCGGATTCGAGGTGACGGACCTCGAAGCGGCAATTCGTCCGGATGTGATCGCAGTCCACCCGGTCGTGACGCGGCTCGGCGTGATCGAAGCACCAGTCACGGAATATCATTTCGAGCCGCGCCTTGAAGGCCGGTTTGCCGACGCTGGTGCCGGTGAACCCAAGTGCGGGATCGGCAAAGTGCTGCGTGAAGCGGACCAGCGGACTCATGGTGGCCATGACGCCGTCGACATCGCGCCGGAACCAAGCGTCGTAAAAGTCGTTTATCACTGCCACTCTCGCGTCCAACATTTTGCACCCGCCGTTGCGCCGCTGGCCGCGGACTCATCCCACGCGCTTCCATTCCGTAGCAAGCTCGTTGATGAATTTCGGCCAACATGGTGATCCGCTTCCGTTCAGTTCGGAGGCGATATTCTAGCTGCCGAAATGGACAGGGAGGCGAACGTGTCAATCAAGTTACATTATTTGATCGGAAGTGCACTGACGAGCCTTGCGCTTCTCGCCGGACCGGCGAAGGCGGGGTGCCATCTCGTGGATTGTGTCGAGAATGTCCGGATTACTCCGGCGCAGGTCGGCAAGCGGTCATGCGAAGACCTGTGGGTGCTCAGAAACTCCATCTACAAGGACGCCGGCTATTGCTTCCAGACCGAGAAGGCGCGGCAGTGGTTCGGCAATCAGGGCTGCCGGTTCGCGTCAGCGGCGGCGGTTCCGCTTTCCGATATCCAGCGGCACAACGTCTCCGTTCTGCAGCGCCTCGAGCGCCGGCAGAGGTGCGGTGCATAAACGGAATGGTCAGGGACTGGTGCGCCTGAAGTGACAGACCTTGACGCGCGACCCGTCGTTCGCCGTGCGCCACGAGCAGGTCGGCTTCCCAGGTGCGCCTCGCCGGATCACGTAGTGCCCGCGGCGCTTCGCGTCGAACGTCTCGGGCGTGACCGGGTTGCCGCCGACGCGGACATTCTTGCCGATGCGGACTTCGGCAACGGCGGTCGTCGCAACAAGGCCCGAGAGCATCAATCCGGCCAGAGAGCCTGCGGCGATACCGGCTGCATACACGCGTCCCATGCAGCTACTCCCCCGGACGACCGGTTTTCTTCGGGCGGCCGCGCCGGCGGGACTTTTCTTCGCCCGTCTCGACATCCACGGTCTTGACCGGCGGGCGCGGTGCCAGCGGGTCGGGCTTCTTCGGTAACGGCTTGGCGAGGGGCACCTCGGTGCGGCCGACAGTCATTTCGTCCAGCGACGGCTTGCGGATGCGTGACGCGGGCACGGCCGTCGACTGTGCGTTCGTCGGCTGTACCGGTTCATAGGCCCTGCGAATGGCGGGGGTGCGGCTGTCCCCGTCTTTCGGGACTGGCTTTCCTTCATCCGCCCTGCGGGCACTCTGTCCCCGCGACCGGGGAGAAGGAAGATTTGCCGCGTCGCCATACTTCTTTTCGCCCTGGTAGCCGCCGGTACGGTCCTCGACATCCGCCTGGCGCGCGAGCGGGTCGTCGGCGATGGCGAGTTCGGTCTCGCGCAGGCGCTTGACCTCGTCGCGCAGTCGCGCCGCCGTTTCGAATTCGAGATCGGCGGCGGCCTCACGCATCTTCTTTTCGAGGTCCTCGATGACGGCTGCGAGATTGTGCCCGACGACGGCGCCGCCGCCCGCCCCGGCGAGGCCGGCATCGACGGTGACATGATCCTGCTCGTAGACGCTCTTCAGAACGTCCGAGATCGACTTCCTCACGCTTTCCGGCGTGATGCCGTTGGCGGCGTTCCAGGCGAGCTGCTTTTCGCGGCGCCGATTGGTTTCGGCCAGCGCCCGCTCCATGGAACCGGTTATGGTTTCGGCGTAGAGGAGCACACGGCCGTCGACATTGCGCGCGGCGCGGCCGATGGTCTGGATGAGGGACGTCTCGGAGCGGAGGAAGCCTTCCTTGTCGGCATCGAGGATGGCAACCAGACCGCACTCGGGAATGTCGAGCCCCTCGCGCAGGAGATTGATGCCGATCAGCACGTCGAATGCGCCGAGCCGGAGATCGCGGATGATCTCGATGCGTTCGAGCGTTTCGATGTCGGAATGCATGTAGCGCACGCGAATACCGTTTTCGTGCAGATACTCTGTCAGGTCCTCGGCCATGCGCTTGGTGAGGGTGGTGACGAGCGTGCGATGGCCTTTGGCGGCGACCTTCCTCACTTCGTCGAGGAGATCGTCGACCTGGGACTTGGCCGAGCGCACCTCGCACACGGGATCGACGAGACCGGTCGGACGGATCACCTGCTCGGCGAATGTGCCGCCGGACTGATCCAGCTCCCACGATCCCGGCGTAGCCGAGACGAACATGGTCTGCGGGCGCATGGCGTTCCATTCCTCGAACCGCATGGGCCTGTTGTCCATGCACGAAGGGAGGCGGAAGCCGTACTCCGCAAGGGTCGCTTTGCGCCGATAGTCACCACGGAACATGCCGCCGATCTGCGGCACGGTGACATGGCTCTCGTCGGCGAAGACGAGGGCATTGTCAGGGAGATACTCGAAGAGCGTCGGCGGCGGCTCGCCGGGCCTTCTGCCGGTGAGGTATCGCGAATAGTTCTCGATGCCGGCGCACGACCCCGTCGCCTCCATCATCTCCATGTCGAACAGGGTGCGCTGTTCGAGCCGCTGCGCTTCGAGGAGCTTGCCGGTAGAATAGAGTTCCTCGAGCCGCTGCTTAAGCTCGGCCTTGATGGCCTTGATCGCCTGCTGGAGTGTCGGTTTGGGCGTAACGTAGTGCGAGTTGGCGTAGATCTTGACGAGTTGCATCTCGTCGGCCTTCTGCCCGGTGAGTGGGTCGAATTCGGTGATGGCCTCGATCTCGTCGCCGAACAGCGAAATGCGCCACGCACGATCCTCCAAATGCGCAGGAAACAGCTCGATCGTATCGCCACGCACGCGGAAGGTGCCACGGTGGAAGCTCTGGTCGTTGCGGCGATAATGAAGCGCGACGAGATCGGCGAGAAGCTGGCGTTGCGAGATCCTGTCGCCGACCTTCACCTGAAAGGTCATCGCAGTGTAGGTCTCGACCGAACCGATACCGTAGATGCAGGAGACGGAGGCGACGATGATCACGTCGTCGCGTTCGAGCAGGGCTCGTGTCGCCGCGTGACGCATGCGGTCGATCTGCTCGTTGATGGTGGCTTCCTTCTCGATGTAGGTATCGGTGCGCGGCACATAGGCTTCGGGCTGGTAGTAGTCGTAGTACGAGACGAAATACTCGACCGCGTTGTCGGGGAAGAAGCTCTTGAACTCGCCGTAGAGCTGAGCGGCCAGTGTCTTGTTCGGCGCAAGAATGAGCGCGGGGCGTTGGGTTCGCGCGATGACGTGCGCCATCGTGAACGTCTTGCCGGACCCGGTGACACCGAGCAGGACCTGATTGCGCTCGCTCTTGTTCACGCCGTCGACCAGTTCGGCGATGGCGGCGGGCTGGTCGCCTTTCGGTTCGAAGGGGCTTTCCAGTCGGAACGGGATGCCACCCTCGCTCTTTTCCGGGCGGGGCGGGCGATGGGGAACATAATCGGGCATGTCGCCGGCGACGAGCGGATGCGTCGCCAGCATCGGCTGGCGCGCAAGAACCGCCTTGGCAGCGTCGGAGCGGACTTCAGGCTTCGCCAGCAGCGCGTCGAGAGTGGCGGTCAGACTTTCACCGCTGCGCCCCGGCAAAGGGGCGCCGACGCCGCGCAATGCCGGCAGCTGCTTTTTCGTGGCGCCGCCCGACTCCCCTGCAGGGAGCCGGCCGGGAGACGCGGAAGACCGGCTGGAGCCTCCCGACTCCTCTGGAGCCAGCCGGCCTCCAAGCGCGTAAAGCGGGCCGGATGCTGTGAACGCGGATTGTGGCGCCTCGCCAAATCCCGGTGTCCCGGCCGACGTTTCTGCGGGCGGGGCCTGCGGCTTTCCCGCCTTGCCGCGTGACGCTCTGGGGGACGACGATTTCGATGCCTTGGCCATGTGGTGGAATATGGCGGGCAACTCGTCGGGTCACAAGGCGCGTCGGGCGCGGTCTCTCGACGGCACTCAATCACGTGCTGCATTGCGGGGGCGCGGCTTTTGCGTGGCAGCATGGGATCGCGGCTGTTAGGGTGCCCTCCATCCGATGGTCGACAGGAAGACGACCGAACAATCGAGCAGGAGGAACAATGAAAATGATCGTGAAGTCCGCCATTGCCGTCGCCGCCGTGCTGGCCGTGATGTCGGGTCCGGCCTCTGCCAACGACATGCGCATCATGACCGGCCCGCAGGGCGGCATCTGGGTTCCCCTCGGCGGTCAGCTGAAAGACCTCTGGGAAAAGGCGATTCCCGGTCTCAAGGCTCAGGCCCTGCCCGGCGCTGGCGTGGCCAACGCGCGCGCGATCCAGGAAGGCAAGGCGGAAGTCGGGTTCGGCAACACGATCACGACCGCAGATGCGGTCAAGGGCAATCCGCCGTTCGACAAGAAGCACGACAAGCTCTGCAATGTCGCGACCCTCTATCCCCAGTACTTCCAGGTCGTGGTGTTGGCCGATGGTGGCATCAATTCCGTCAAGGACATCAAAGGCAAGACGATTACGACGCAGCAGCGCGGCAATACCGGCGAGCTCATCACGCAGCACATCCTGAAGGCGAACGGGCTGAGCTACAGCGACGTCAAGGTCAATTTCGGCTCCTACACCGAAAGCGTCGAACAGATGAAAGACAAGCAGGCGCAGATGTTCACGCTCGGCGCGGGCATCCCGCTTGGCGCGATCATGGATCTCGCCTCCGGTCGCGACATCAAGCTGCTCGATCTCAGCGGTTCGATCAACGAGATGAAGAGCTACAATCCCGGCTATACGCTGGTGACGGTGCCCAAGGGAACCTACCCCAAGCAAGAGCAGGACGTGAAAGTGATCGGCTACGCGACGCACGTCGTCGCTGCCTGCACGCTTCCGGCCGATCAGGTCTATACCATGACAAAGGCCATCGCCGAGAACACGGCGCTGCTGGCCAACCTCAACAAGGTGATGGCGAACCTCACGCCGAAGGACATGGCCGAGGACGTCGGTGTGCCCTTCCATCCGGGGGCCGCGAAGTTCTATGCGGAAAAGGGTATCACGGTGAAGTAAGCGCCCCGGCTGCGCTTTTCGAGGGGCGGCGGCAGCCGCCCCTTTTTCGATGACGGTTCGATGATGGGCGGCCTTGCGGCCGGACGGGGACGGGTGCCGGCATGACGGCCACGACGCGATTTTTCAAGTATCTGACCGCCGCCATCGCCGTCGGCATGGCGCTCTATCACATGTTCGTGGTGTGGTTCGGCGCGCCGGAGCAGCATATTTTCCGCGCCCTGCATCTCATGCTGGCATTGACGCTGACATTCCTCTGGTATCGAAGCCGCTCGCTTACCGAAGACGAAGAGGCGATGTTGCCGCCTGAGCAGCGCGGTCAATATACCGGGCCATCGCTGCTCGATCTCGCGCTGGTCGTCGTCGGCCTCGTTGCCATCGGCCACATCTTCTGGAACTACAATTACTTCATCAATCGCATCTATTACGTCGACGATCTGACGACGTTCGATACCGTGATGGCAGTGTCGCTGATCCTGCTCATCCTCGAGGCGACGCGCAGGCTCATGGGGCTGGCGCTACCGGTGACAGCCCTCCTCTTCCTCGCCTATGCGCTTTTCATAGCGCGTGTCGAGCCAATGCGATTGCTCGACCAACTCTACATGACCACCGAGGGCATTTTCGGAATGCCACTTGGGGTTTCCGCAGCCTATGTGATGATTTTTGTGCTTTTCGGCGCGTTCATGGAACGCACGGGCACAGGTCAACTGTTCATGGATTTCGCCATGTCTCTGACCGGCCATACGGCGGGCGGACCAGGCAAGGTTTCGGTAGTTTCGTCGTCGCTCTTCGGCACCATCTCGGGATCTGCGGTCGCAAACGTGATGGTCGATGGCCCCATCTCCATTCCGCTCATGAAGCGGACCGGGTTCAAGGCGCATTTTGCCGCCGCCGTCGAAGCGGTCGCTTCCACGGGCGGCCAGATCATGCCGCCGATCATGGGTGCTGCTGCGTTCGTCATGGCCGAGTTCATGGGCGTGTCATACGGACAGGTCGTCATCTGGGCCATTATTCCGGCAGTGCTCTACTATGTGGCATGCTTCGCTGCGGTCCATTTCGAAGCCAAGCGGCAGGGTCTGCACGGAGTGCCGCGTTCGGAATTGCCGAAACTCGGCAAGACCCTCAGGGATCGCGGGCACCTCTTCATTCCCGTCGCGACCATTCTTGTCGTCATGAATGCCGGCTACAGCGCACCGCTGGCGGCGCTCGCGGGCCTTCTGGCGTGTTTTCCGGTGGCTTTGCTGCGCTCGACGACACGAGGCAACGTGACGGCAAGAGCAGTTTTCGATGCGCTTGTAGACGGCGCAAAGAATACCCTTGCTGTAGCGCTCGCATGTGCCTGCGCCGGCATCATCATCGGTATCGTGACACTGACGGGGCTCGGCATCACGTTCACGCAGTTCGTCGTCGGGCTCGCGCAGAACTATCTTCTCCTCGCCCTCATCCTGACCATGCTCGCGGGGATCGTTCTGGGCATGGGCATGCCGACGACACCTGCTTACATCATCATGTCGGCGCTCCTGATCCCGGCACTCATCAAGCTGGGCGTCGCAAAGCCCGCAGCCCACATGTTCGCGTTCTACTTCGCAATACTTTCGGCGATCACTCCGCCTGTCGCGCTCGCCGTCTATGCGGCGTCTGGTCTGGCAAAATCCGACATATGGAAGACCGGGTGGTCTGCGGTGAAGGTCGGGGCCGCCGGCTTCATCGTGCCGTTCATGTTCGTCTACGAACCGGCGCTCCTCATGATCGGTGACTGGCCGACAATCATCCACGCCAGCATCACTGCGACGGCGGGTTGCCTGCTCCTAGCGGCCGGGCTCGCTGGTTTCCTCATCGGACCAGCCAACATGTTGCAGCGTGCGCTCCTCGTCATCGGTGCGTTTGCGCTCGTCGTGCCCGGGCTCGTCACCGACATCATCGGCGCGGTCACATGTGGCACGGTGATCCTGTGGCAGCTGGCGGAACGCAAGAAGGCTCAGCCGAGCGGGGTCTGAGTCCTGTCATAACCGCATGTTCGGCCGTGGGGCCTACCGCCGCATCCACCAGTGCCACCAGCGGCTCTGCATGCGCCACCAGAAGGTCCACGGCCAAAGTGCGCTTTCCGACTGGGCGCGCGCATCGCCGACCGGGTCCTCGGGTGCGCCGGTGCGCCGCACCAGCCACCAGCCAGCGACGAAGCCACCAATGTGCGCCCACCACGCGATGCCTCCGCCCGACGGGCCGAAGAGCGACATCGTGCCGGCGAGCACTTGCGTCAGGAACCACAGCCCGGCGAACGCGAGGGCCGGCAGCATGAAGAACACCGGAAAAATGACGATGGGCTGGAGTACGTTGACCCAAGCCCAGGGAAAGCGGCGTGCATAGGCCGCGATGATGCCGGCGATGGCGCCGGATGCGCCGAGGGCGGGGATGGGGGAGAAAAGATTGAAGAGCATATGCAGGCCGCCGGCCGCGAGGCCGGCCAGAAGGTAGAGCGTCAGAAAGCGCCCCGAGCCGAGGCGGTCTTCGAGAGCGGGTCCGAAGACCCAGAGAGTCCACATGTTACCGACCAGATGCAGCAGGCCGCCGTGCAGGAACATGTTCGTCAGGAACGGCGTGAGATTCCAGCGCGACAGGCCTGCCACATCGGCAATTCCCGAGGTCGTGTAGCGCGCGGGTACAAGCGCATGTTCGAGCAGGAAGCGCTTCAACGCCGCATCGCCAAGCGTCATCTGATAGAGATAGGCGACGACGCAGATCACAACGAGTGCGATGGTTGCGCGAGGCGTCGACTTGTATGGAACCGTATTGCCGGCCGGGATCATCGGTAGGCCCTCCGCGCCCAATATCGGTGTTTATATTGCGACGCACAAGACCCGTTACCCGAAATCGAAAGAACGAAAGCCCGGATCTCGCGATCCGGGCTTTCAGGTCTCAACCGGCGGGAGCCGGAGCTTTGTGCGGCTGATCCGCTTACTTCATCGGAACAGATGCGCAGCAATCGGACGAGCCGAAGTGGTAGCGCAGGCCAACACGGACTTCGTGATTGCGGAGTTCGTCGAACTTGACGGCCGGGTTGATGAAGCCGGCGTTGTCGACACGCCCGGTCTCGGCCTTGCCGAGGTCGGTGAAGCGGTAGCCGACATCGATGATCGCACGATCGGAAACCTGAACACCGACACCGGCCATCAGCGACCAAGCGAGCGCAAGGCGCGAGCCGCCCTGGATGCGATTGAGCAGGTAGGGGTTCTCGGTGAAGTAGGCTTCGTCCGTGCGATTGTGGGCGACGCCGACGCCAGCGCCGACATACGGCGTGAAGCGACCGAACTGGCCGAGGTCATAGTAGGCGTTGAACATCGCCGTGGTCGAACGGATGCGGGTGTGAACCGGGTCTTCGCCCATCGTACCTGGACCGCCCGACGCATCGGTGATCACGAATTCCTGCGGCCGGCCGTCATAGCCGCGCCATCCGTAATGGTTGAGCATGAATTCGCCGCGGATGCCGCGCGATCCGGATCCGCAACCGAGGCCGACGCCACCGAAGGGAACATTGTCGACGTTGATGGTCGAAACCTGATCGCCGATGTATGTATAGGTGTAGTTGCCACCGGCATCGATGTCGATGTTGGACACCGGCCAGGTGGCCTTCGGATCGCGTGCGAAGGAGTAGCCGACGTCCGCACGGAAGTAGCAGTTGCCGGCCGGGGCCATCGCCTCGCGGACCGGGGCGACGTAGCCATCCTTGATGGAGCCTTTGCGCAGACCACCGAGGTCGGCCGCTTGGGCGGAAGTGGTTGCAGCGGTCATGGCCATAACGGCCGCACCGGCGAGCCCCACAAGCGAAATCGTTTTCATGGAAGCATTACCCTTTTACGTGGAACAGGCTCTCGCGAGAGGCCTGCGGACCTCAGTTTGCTCAAGCACCATGCCGACCTCCCCGTTAAATCCGGGTAAACCGCCGGTCGATTTCGGCACATTTTTCTGGTGCCGACGGTGGCCGCGCTTGCCGGACGGCCCTGATCTGCTACCAATTTCGCCGTTATCGTGTTGCAGACACGATGTTTCGAGGCGACGTGTGGGAGCGGTCGGACATGATCAATCGCAGGAAATTCTTCTCAGCCACGGCGGCGGTCGCGATGCTCGCCGGGTTGCCGGCCGGGCCCGCGTCGGCACAGGAGCCGGTCCGGGTCGGGGAGCTCAACTCGTACAACAGGTTCGCCGCATTCGCCGTGCCGTACCGCAACGGGCTGCAGCTGGCGGAAGCCGAGATCAATGCCAAGGGTGGCGTGCTCGGCGGGCGCAAGCTCGAGTTCGTGATCCGCGACGACGGTGCGACACCGGGCGATGCGGTCCGCGTGGCTGAGGAACTGATAACGCGTGAGAAGACTGCCTTCCTCGTCGGCACGTTCCTGTCGAACATCGGTCTCGCCGTTTCCGACTTCGCGAACCAGAAGAAAGTCCTCTTCCTCGCATCCGAACCGCTGACCGACGCACTGACCATGGGCGCGGGCAACCCCTACACTTTCCGTGTCCGGCCGAGCACGTTCATGCAGACGAAGATGCTCGTCGATGCCGCGAAGGCCAAGGGCGTGAAGCGGTGGGCGATCGTTGCGCCCAACTACGAGTACGGCCAGTCGGCAGCCGCAAGCTTCAAGCGGCTCATCAAGGAAGCGATCCCGGGCGCGGAAATCGTGGCCGAGCAATTTCCTGCGCTCGGCAAGATCGATGCAGGTGCTACGGTGTCGGCGCTCGCGGCCGCGAACCCGGAGGGGATTTTCAACGTCCTGTTCGGCGCCGATCTGCTGCCGTTCGTCCGCGAGGGCAACACGCGTGGCCTGTTCAAGGGCAAGACCGTCGTCAGCCTGCTCACGGGCGAGCCCGAGTACATGCTGCCGCTCAAGGACGAGACGCCTCCGGGCTGGATCGTGACGGGATATCCGTGGGAACAGATCACGGATGCGCCGCACAAGGCCTTCGTCGACGCCTATCGGGCGAAGTTCAATGACACACCACGGCTCGGGTCGCTGCTCGGCTACGTCGTCGGATACATGGTTCGCGATGCCATCAACAAGGCGGGCGGGGCCGAGACCGAAAAGCTGATGGTCGCCCTCAAGGACATGAAGTTCGACACCATCGTCGGACCGGTCACCATGCGCGGAATCGACCAGCAGGCCACACTCGGCGCGTGGGTCGGGGAGACGGCCGTCAAGGATGGCCAGGGTGTCATGACGAACTGGAAGTTCATCGATGGTGCCGCGGTCATGTTCACGCCCGAAGAAGTCGCGGCGGCCAAGAAGAAGTAATCCCGACACATGCCGATTACAGGCGAACGAGGCCCGGCAGAGATGCCGGGCCTCGGTGCGTCTGCGGCACGTCATGCAGGGCTCGCATTCGGTTCCGGCACTGGCCCCGGCACGGTGGGACAGGGCAAGCTCGGCAAAACGGCACCAGGGAGTACGGCAATGGCGCAGGCGTTCGGAATGGTCGGCATCGGCGCGATGGGCGCACGAATGATCGAGCGGGCCCGCAAGGCGGGCGTGGACGTGATCGTCTTCGACACGAACACGGACGCGATGGCACACGCTCTGTCCCTGGGGGCGACGGCCGCATCTAGCCCGCGCGATCTGGCCGACAAGGCGGAGACGATCTTTTCCAGCCTGCCGGTGCCGGCGGTGTCCGAAGAGGTTGCGCTCGGCACGGACGGGCTCGTGCACGGCCGCGCCATCAAGAACTACGTCGATCTGTCGACAACCGGGCCGATCATGGCCAAGTCGATCGCCGAGGGGCTGACGGCCCGGCAGATCGCCTGCCTCGACGCCCCGGTCAGCGGTGGCCCTGTCGGCGTCGAAGCCGGCACGCTCGCGGTGATGACGTCCGGCTCGGAGGCGGCGCTGACGGCGGGGCGTGCCTTTCTCGAGACGTTCGCACGGAAGATCACCTACATCGGGCCTGAAGTCGGGCAGGCACAGGTCGTCAAGCTCGCAAACAACCTGCTGGCCGCGACCAATACCGTTGTCCTTTCGGAAGTCACGGCCATGGCGGCCAAGGCGGGGGTCGGGATCGACGTGCTGCTCGACGTCATCAATGCGAGTTCCGGCCGTTCCTGGGTGTCGGAGATCGCGTTTCCAAAGCACGTCGCGACGCGCAAGTTCGATCAGGGCTTCCGGATCGAACTCATGCACAAGGACGTCTCGCTCTGCCTCAACCAGGCCGACGCCAGTGGCACGCCGATGTGGGTCGGGTCCGCAGTGCGGCAATTCTACCAGTTCCTGATGACGCAGGGCCTCGGCAAGGAGGACATATCCAGCATCGCCCGCCAGCTCGAGGCGTGGTCCCGCGACAAGAGCCGTTCGCCGGTCTGACCGCGGGGCTGCCAAAACCGGGGAGAGCTGCCGTCCGATCGGGCACGAGGGAGCTTTTCAAGTCGGCCGTGCACTGGCATTGTCCCCATCCAGAATGGTGTCCGGCGGGCGCCTGTCATCGCCTCTCGATCCGGTGAGCATGTCGACATCATTCATCGTCATCCAGTTCCTGAACGGGCTCGCGAGCGCAGCTTCCCTGTTCATCATCGCATCCGGGCTCACCATCGTGTTCGGGGTGACGCGGATCGTGAACTTCGCGCATGGCTCGCTCTACATGCTCGGCGCGTACTTCGCCGTTTCGATCCTGCCGCGGCTCTACGACGTCTCCAATTCGTTTCCGATGTTCATCGCGGGGCTTCTGATCGCGGCGGCAATCACCGGGCTGATCGGCGTGTTCATGGAGGTTGCCCTGCTCCGGCGCATCTACAAAATGCCGGAGCTCCTGCAATTGCTTGCGACGTTCGGCGTGGTGCTGATCGTGCAGGATCTCGTCATGCGCGTCTGGGGTCCGCTCGAAATCCTCGGCCCGCGCGCGCCGGGGCTCAAGGGCGCGGTCGAGATCGCAGGGATTCCGTTTCCCGCCTACGAACTGTTCCTGATCGTGATGGGGCCGCTCGTATTCTTCGCGGTGAGCGCGATCCTCACGAAGACGCGGTTCGGCGTGCTGGTCCGGGCTGCGACGCAGGATCGCGAGATGGTTTCTGCGCTCGGCGTGAACCAAGCCGTCCTGTTCACGGGTGCGCTCTTTATCGGCGCCTTTCTCGCCGGTCTCGGTGGCGCGCTGCAAACACCGAAATCGGCTGCGAGCCCACACATGGACATCGCGATCCTGACAGAGGCTTTCGTCGTCACGGTGATCGGCGGCATGGGATCGGTCCCTGGTGCGGCGGTGGCGGCGCTGCTCATCGGGCAGATCAATTCGTTCGGGATCGTCGTGCTGCCGAAGTCGACACTCGTTCTCGTGTTCGTACTCATGGCGGTGGTACTGATCCTGAAGCCGCAGGGGCTGTTCGGAAAGCCCGAGGTCGCCGGCAGCCGTGTCGTTCTGCCGGAGGGTTTTCTCGATCTCTCGCCTCCCGATCGCCGCTTCTGGCAAATCGGCGGCGTGATGCTCGCAGTGCTGGCGGCCCTGCCTCTCGTGGCCGACGGCTATCTTCTCAAGGTGATGATCGAGATCCTCATCTTTGCGTCGGCCGCCTTCGCGCTTGCGTTTCTCGTCGCCAACGGCGGCATCGTAAGTTTCGGGCATGCCGCGTATTTCGGACTCGGGGCCTACGGTGCGGCGCTCGGCGTGAAAAAGCTCGGGCTGGCGATGGAGCCAGCGCTGGTGCTCGCGCCGATCGTCGCGGGGGTGGGGGCGGCGCTGTTCGGGCTTTTCATCGTCCGCCTGCGCGGCATCTATCTCGCCATGCTGACGCTGGCGGTCGCGCAGATCGTGTATGCCATCGCGTTCCAGTGGACTGATCTTACCGGCGGGGACAACGGAATCGTCGGCGTGTGGCCCTCGGCGTGGGCGTCGTCGCGCGTCGTCTATTACTATCTAACGCTCGTCCTCTCGGCGGCGAGCATCGCGCTCTTGCTCGTCGTGCTGCACTCGCCGTTCGGCTACGCCGTGCGCGGCAGCCGTGACAGCGCAACACGGGCGGAGGCGATCGGGCTCGACGTGACCAGACTGCAGTGGGTGGCGTTCACGCTCGCGGGGGCCGTCACGGGCCTCGCCGGAGGTCTCTACGCGTTCTCGAAGGGGTCGATCGATCCGACGCTCCTGTCGATACCGCAGTCGGTCGATTTCCTCGCCATGCTGCTGATGGGCGGTGTGCAGGCGGTGCTAGGCTCTCCGGTCGGCGCATTCGTGCTGCATACGCTCAAGGACATCGTGATGCCGCTCACGGACCTGTGGCGGATGCTTCTGGGAGCACTCATCCTCGCAAGCGTTCTGCTCTTTCCGCGGGGTCTTGCCGGTGCCGCCGAGCGGCTTCTGAGCAGCGTCCGGGAGCGCGGGGCGACACCCGACAGCGCCAGCGCCCGTCGCGACGGAGCGCGGCCATGAACTCCGGTGTACCGCTTCTGGAAGTGCAGGATCTGACGAAGCGCTTCGGCGGCGTGGTGGCCGCCCGTGGCGTGACGTTCAAGCTCGAGCGGGGCGAGATGCTCGCACTGATCGGACCGAATGGCGCGGGCAAGTCGACGACCTTCAACATGGTCGGCGGACAGACACGACCCGATGCCGGGCATGTGCGTCTCGACGGGATCGACATCACAGGGCACACGCCGCAGTCGATCGTGAAAGCCGGGGCGGGGCGGACATTCCAGATCGCCCAGACCTTCGTCTCCATGACGGTCGCGGAAAACGTCGGTGTCGCGCTCCATGCGGCGGCCGGGCGCAGCCTCGACATGCTCTCCCGCGCGCGAGAGGCGCTCCGCGCGGAAGCCGTCGGACTTCTGGACGTTGTCGGCATGGCCGATAGCGCCGACCGGCCGGTGCGGACACTCGCCTATGGCGACATCAAACGGGTCGAACTCGCGATCGCGCTGGCGAGCAAGCCGAAACTGCTCCTGATGGACGAACCTACCGCAGGCATGGCGCCCAAGGAGCGGTCGGCCCTGATGGCGCTCACGCAAAGGCTCGCGCGGGAGCGCAATCTCGGCGTCCTGTTCACCGAACACGACATGGATGCGGTGTTCGGTTACGCCGATCGCATTCTGGTGCTCGTCCGCGGCGAGATCATCGCCCGGGGCCGTCCCAACGACATCCGAAGCGACGCGCGCGTGCGCGAGGTGTATCTCGGCGATCTCGGCGCGGCGGCAGCGGCAGCAGCGACAGCACAGAGCGCGCAGGAGGGGCGGACGACGAACCCATGACCGATTCCGCCACACGCAGGGATGCCCTGGAGGGACTGATCGTCGTCGAAGGTCTCGATGCCTTCTACGGACAGGCGCAAGTCTTGTTCGACGTTTCGCTCCGGCTTCGGGCGGGGGAGATATGCGCACTGATCGGACGGAACGGCGCCGGCAAGACGACGACGCTCAAGGCGATCATGGGGCTCGTTGAACGGCGCGCGCGCGCACTCACCTGGCGTGGTCAGGACATTCGAAATCTCCCGACACACGTGATCGCGCGGGACGGACTCGGATTCGTGCCGGAAGAACGCCGGATCTTCACCGACCTCACGGTGGCAGAGAACCTTGAAGTCGGGCGGCAACCGGCCCGTGGCGGACGGCAGCCGTGGACACCCGACCGGCTCGTGAAGATATTCCCGAACCTCGCCGAGATGATGGACCGGTCGGCGGCGCGCATGTCGGGCGGGGAACAGCAGATGCTGACGATCGCACGCACGCTGATGGGAAATCCGGATGCGGTCCTTCTCGACGAACCGTCCGAGGGGCTATCGCCGCTGATCGTGTCGCAGATGGGAGAAGCCGTTCGCGCCATGAAGGCTCAGGGAATTGCAGTCCTGCTGTCGGAGCAGAACCTGCACTTCGCCGCCACGATCGCCGACCGTGTCCTCGTCATGGAGACCGGAAACGTCCGCCACGACGGGCCGATGGCGGAGTTCCTTGCGGATACCGCGCTCAGAGAGAAGTTTCTCGCGGTCTGACGTCCTCGCCCGTGCAGGTATAGAAAGGCCGCGGCGACCCGCAGAGGTCGCCACGCGACTACCAAGCCCCTGCCCCGTGCGATGCCTCAGGCTCCGGACAAGCGTGCCTGCCTGCTCCGCGGACGTCGGCTCCGACTACTTGCGGCCGCGGCTCGGCTTCTTGACGTCCTCGTCGGGGAGAACGCCATCGGCGTCCGGACCCTCTTCCGCCTCCTTGGCCTCGTCGCCCTCGGGCTCGGCCGCGAGTGCATCTACGACGCCGGCAGCCTGGGCGCGGATCGCCCGCTCGATGTCGGCTGCGATCTTCGGATTGGCCTTGAGGAACGCCTTCACGTTCTCGCGGCCCTGTCCGATGCGTTCACCCTTGTAGGAAAACCAGGCGCCCGACTTTTCGATGATGTTGGCCTTGGCGCCGAGATCCACGATCTCGCCGGTCTTGGAAATGCCCTCACCGTACATGATGTCGAATTCGACCTGGCGGAACGGAGGGGCGACCTTGTTCTTGACGACCTTGACGCGCGTCTGGTTGCCGACGGCCTCGTCCTTGTCCTTGATCTGGCCGATGCGGCGGATATCGAGGCGGACGGAGGCATAGAATTTCAACGCGTTGCCGCCCGTGGTCGTCTCGGGGTTGCCGAACATGATGCCGATCTTCATGCGGATCTGATTGATGAAAATGACCATGCAGCCGGACTTGGAGATCGATCCGGTCAGCTTGCGGAGTGCCTGGCTCATAAGGCGCGCCTGCAGACCGGGCAGACTGTCACCCATTTCACCTTCGAGTTCGGCTTTAGGCGTAAGGGCGGCGACGCTATCGATCACAAGGACCTCGACCGCGCCGGAGCGTACGAGCGTATCGGCAATTTCAAGAGCCTGTTCGCCGGTATCGGGCTGGGAGATCAGGAGCTCATCGACCTTGACGCCGAGTTTTCGGGCGTAGACGGGATCGAGGGCGTGCTCGGCGTCGACGAAGGCGCAGGTGCCGCCCTTTTTCTGGGCCTCGGCGATGCACTGGAGCGCGAGCGTCGTCTTGCCGGAGCTTTCGGGGCCGAAAATCTCGATGATGCGACCCTTCGGAAGGCCGCCGATGCCGAGGGCGAGATCGAGGCTCAAAGACCCCGTCGATATGGCTTCGACGTCGATCGAATGATCGTTGGCGCCGAGCTTCATGATCGAGCCCTTGCCAAACTGCTTCTCGATCTGCTCGAGCGCCGCCTGGAGCGCCTTGTTCTTGTCCATGCCACCCCCTTCGAGCACGCGAAGCTCCGGACCCTCGCCGCCCCGCACGCGCTCTTGCCGCATCGCCATGAGAAATCCCCTTATTTCATGAGTTGCAGATTCAGGCAATGAAGTGAATGTACCATCTTTGTTCTCGTTTTGCAAGCACCATCAAGGTTCTGATTTTCATATCGTATCCCGGTTTTGTTTTTTGTTCGTTCTCTCTGATTGCGGTTTTCGATGATGCAGGCAAGG
>DAOMWV010000043.1:0-16924 GCA_035436725.1 Hyphomicrobiaceae bacterium | reverse complement strand
CGGCGAGCACCGGCGAGAGGTTCGGTGATGCCTCGGTGTTGAAGGCGATCCCGTCGCCGACGAGGTGCTTGAGCAGATCCGCGTCCCCCGCCAGCGCGTCGCTCGGGCTGAAGACGTCGGCACGGCCGCCGTCCGCCCTTGAAAAATCGAGCAGCCTGCGCACCAGCGTCGATCCTCGTGCCACCGACTTGTCGACCTGGTCGAAGATGTCGCTGTTCGCTCCCTCGGGCAATCGCCGCCTCAGAACGCGCGAGGCGCTCTGCATCACGGCCAGCACGTTGTTGATGTCGTGAACCACATTGCCGACGAACTGCCCGACGACGTGCAGCTTCTCGGCATGGCTCACACGACGCCGCGCCTCCGATAGTCGGCGTGTCTCGGCATCGAGCTGCTGCGCCAGGGAAACGATCACCTGCTGGCGATCCTCCACGAGCTTCTGCAGCGCCGCCTCTCTCTCCTTGATGTGTGTGACGTCGTAGGAGCACGACAGGACCTGCACCACCGCGCCGGTCTCGTCACGCACGGGCGAGACGGTCACGTCCCACCACTTCGGCACGCCTTTGGCGGTCGGGCAGAACGCGGTGAAGCTCGTCGACTGCCCCTCGAGCGCCGCCTCGACGCTGCGGCTGATGCGCTCACGCTCCTGCTCCGGCCAGAGACCCGCCCACGGCTTTCCGCACACTGCGGCGAAATCGTCGATTTCCATGAGCGCTTGGCCCGGCGTGTTCATCGCGACCAGCGCGCCCCGCACGTCGACGAGTTTGACGCAGGCGCGCGAGGCGACCAGGAGCCCGCCGACGAGATCGGACCGGAAGCTCACGTCGAGAAACGCCTTGTCCTCGGCCGGAGTGGTTGTCGAGAGTGCGTGCGTTCGTGTCATGGTCGCTACTCGACTACGGCGGGGAAGGGCTGGACCGCTGTGCGCGGCTTTGCCGGGAAGGCGGCTATGGAAAGCGAAGATCGCGTTCGGCAGTGCAGAGAGTTTCTTTCAATCGTGTTCCATAGCACTCCTGGAATCGGTAACCTATGTCGTGCGACATAGCGGCCAAAGGCCGTTCCTGTTCGAAGACGTGTAGGGAAGTCCTTTGAATACATTGCGGCGGGACACGGGTGGCATTGATGAAGCGGCGGAGCGAGGGACAGAAACGCGGCGCTGCAGCCGGTACGGTCCATTGCCGGAATTGTCCGCTGCGGGTGAAGCCTGTATTCCGTCCATTCGAAGGCCGGGAGCTGTCGTTCGTCGAATGGTTCAAGACGGTCGAGAAGACGGTCGAAGCCGGCCGCACAATTATCGCCGAAGGAGAGAAGAGCAGGTTCATCTTCACGATCCTCAGCGGATGGGCGTTCCGCTACAAGTCTCTCCCCGACGATCGTCGCCAGATCCTGGGCATCGCGCTGCCGGGTGATCTCATCGGCATGCAGGGACCGGTCATGGACGGTCTGCAGCATTCGATCGAAGCTCTGACGCCGGTGCGTCTCTGCGCCTTCCCGCGCGAGCGCCTCTGGAAGCTGTATTCGACCCATCCTGCTCTCGCGCACGATCTCGTCTGGCTTGCCTCGCGAGGCGAGCGGATGGCGGACGAGCATCTGCTCTCGCTCGGGCGGCGCTCCGCCACCCAACGCATCGCTTACCTGATCCTCCACCTCTACCATCGCTGCGCAGCACTCGATCTTGCGACCGGGACCACGTTCCCGATGCCCTTGACCCAGGCACATGTGGCCGATGCCCTCGGGCTGTCGCTCGTCCACACCAACAAGACCCTTCGCCGCCTCGTGCGACATCGGTTGATCGAAGTCGGTGACAGCTCCATCACTGTTCTCGACGAGGAAAAGCTGCGCGACATCTCCGGCTATGACGAGACCGATGGCGTCCGCCGCCCTCTGATCTGACGGGCTGACGCGCGGGTTCGTGATGGCCACAAAGGTCCGATCAGTAGACACGATCTATCTCCCCGCCACCGCCCGTCACGTAGGGGATGGACCACTCGCATACGAGGCCGTCAGGATTAAAGCGCGTTGCAAAGGTGCCTTTGAGGCCCTGTTCCACTGAAAACCTGAGCACATTGGTGCCGAAGCCCTTGCGGACGGGCGCTGTAACCGGTGGGCCGCCGCTCTCGGCCCAGCGAAAATTGATGCGCGACCTGCTATTCTCCCCGCTCGCGATCGACCATTCGAAGGTTACAACCCCCGTGGCACTCGTCCATGCGCCATGCCGCACGGCGTTCGCCGCCAGTTCGTTGATGACGACGCTGAGGAGAATGGCATTGGACTGGGATACGGGAATTGAAACGCCATTGATGACGAGTTGCTTTCCGTTCGGTGCCGCGTAGGGTGCGAGTATCTCGGGCACCAGTTCGGCGAGATCCGGCCTGAAGCCCGGGTTCGGCTTGAGGAACTCGTGGACACGGCCGAGTGCGGCGAGCCGCTCGCGAAAGATGCCGTTGAACTCGTTCGGGTCCGGCGTGTAGCGCGCGGTCTGTGTGGCGATCGACGAGACGACGGCCATCATGTTTTTGACCCGGTGGACGAGCTCCTGGTTCGAGATCAGCACATCTCGGTTGGATATCTCGAGTGCGGCCTGGGCGGCCTTGCGTGTCTTGACTTCGTCTTCGAGGACGAGCTGCGCCTCCACGGCCTGCTTGCGGGCGACCGCCATCGTTCCGGCGATGCCGGAAACGAGCAGGCTTATCGCGATGCCGCCGCCGAGGACGAGCCAAGGCAAGGCGGCCTCCCACGGAGAAAAGAACGAATCCCGCGCCGAAACGGAGAGTTCCCACGTCCTCCCCGCAACATTGCGAGCAATACGCGTCGACAGTTTCGATGCCACCTCATCGGACACGTCGACCGTTGTGCCAGGTTGCAGGCTGTCGAAGAGAAGTTCGCCTCCCGCGCTTTCCGGCTTGTCGTAGACGCGCACTGAAACATCGGACAGCAGTGTGGGCCATTGGCTGCGAATGTTGCTTTCGAACAGGTCCCGCAGCCGGAATGCGGCATAAACGTACCCGATCAGCGGAGGCTGCGTTTCATCCTCGTCGGACGAAGCCACGCCAGCGTTGTCGAAGACCGGCATGTAGACAAGTACGCCTCTTTGCCGGTCCTGATCGGTTTCCTGCATGAGCGTGATCGCGTGCGTCATGCGCGGATTGCCGCTGAGCCGCGCTTCGTCCATGGCCTCGCGCCGGATCGGCTCCGAGTACATGTCGTAGCCCACGGCCCGATCGTTACGCCAGTTGCGTGGTTCCAGGAAATCGATTGACGTGTAGACGTCTCGCTGGCCCTTCGGCCTGAATTCGTAGTCCGGCCAGGCGGCCCGCATCTTTGCGATATGTGTATCGATCTCCGACGATTTGAGGACGCGGGAAAATCCGAGCCCCTGGATGCCCGGATAATTCCTCTGCAGGTCGATTGTGGCGACGAATTGCCGCCAGCGGTCTGCATCGACGTTACGTTGTGCGCTGAAGAGGCCAGCACCGGCGCGCAGGATCAGTGAGTAGGGCGCCATGATGTTTGCGACTTCGTCCGCCACCCGACGCGACAGCAGATCGAACCGGGTCTGCTGCGTGGTGACCGTGGACCTGTACGTGACCCAGGACGCCAGACCCGACGCCAAAAGCGACAGGATCAGGATAAGTGCGGTCGGTCCGAGCGTGCTTCTCCCGCCATCGCCGTCCGCGTTCAGTCGTGCCAGCGCGCGCTCCGTGAATGTTTCGAGACGCAGCCACAACTTGTGAAACGACGACGACAAATCTTGCTCCGCTTGGGTTCGGGGTGGCTTATGGCCGCGAGGTTGGAACGACATCATATCGCGAAACCGGAAGCGGGGCATCAATGTGTACGTAACCGTGAACGGCCTCGCGATCGGCCACTACTCGATCCGGACGCGGACAAACCAGACTGGCGGCGGGACCGACCGCACGGTCAGGAGGCACGGGCATGGCGCTCGACCCTGTCAGGTTTCAGCAGCCTCGCCTGCTCGGCCAGCCGCGCGACAGACGAGATGCGTGTTACGTCCGGCACCGATCCGAGCGCAGCCGCCGGGCGATCGCCGTCCCCGCTGTGAAGCACCGCGATGACGGCGGCGGGAAAGGCCAGTGCCGCTCGTCGGCAGATGAGCGGCAGATACTGCGCGTCATTTCCGTTGGTCAGAACAATGGCGACCATGTCCGGCCTCTCTGTATCGGCTTGAGCCGCTGCACTGATCGCTGTGAGCCCAGTGCCCTTCTGCGCCGACGTGGCGACGACGCCTTGTTCTCCATCGAGCGTCGCTGCGATGAGGGCGGCCGCCGCTGTATCGACATCCGAACGCGCGGGCAGCACGAGCACGCGCCGCGCGGTCGCATCATCGGCGGTATCGCTCTCGGCTGTGCGAGGCGGCGGATCGAAAGCCGCCATCATTTCGTTTGCGGTCGTGCGCAAGTCGCCCACTCTCGCACGATCGATCTGGCCGCGATCGAGATCCAAGGCAGCGATCCGCAACGCCGGCAGAACGACCGCGTCGAGGCGCCCGACCGGATCGCGCCCGTTGGTGGCTTCTTCGAGATGCTGTGCCGCTCCGAGCGCGTCCGCTGCGAGCAGGCGGTGATAGAGCCGCTCCGCCGGTGACAGGGCCGGTTGATCGCCGAGCAGCACGGTGAGGAACTCTAGCCCCTTGATATAGCGGCCCAGCACCACAAGCGTGAGCGTCAGCGGCGCTGCCAGGATGAGCCCGATCGGCCCCCAGATCAGCGCCCAGAAACTCGCCGACAACAGCATCGCGAACGGCGAAAGGCCAGCCTTCTTGCCGAGCACCACCGGTTCGACGACATGGCCCATTAGCGGCTCGCCGATAACAAATACCATGAGCGCCGCGAAAGCCATTCCCCATCCCGGATCGACGGCTGCGGCCAGCAGCACAGGCGGCACCGCCGCGACGATGGATCCGACATACGGCACGAACCGCATCAGGATCGTGAGCCCGCCCCACAGGGCGCTGTTGGGAACACCGATGAACCACAGCGCCGTCCCGACGACTATTCCGAAGCTCACATTCATGAGTGCCTGCGTGAGAAACAGGCTGGAAAGCCGTCCCGCTGCATCGCTTATGGCCGACGTTGTGCCACCGATGTTGTCGGTGCCGACGACCCTGATCATGCGATCCCGCAGGTCCTGCGTTTGAAGCAGTATGAAAACAGTGAACAGAAGTGTGAGGCCAACGGTCGCGAGCGGGTGCGCGAGGACGCCGAGGTGGTCCCATATAGAGGACCCGGACTGGTCGAGGCGGACGACGATGGGCTCCCGTGTGACGGCCGAACGTGCCGCTCCTGTATCGCTTGGTGACGCGCCGTCTCTCGCCTGTGTGGCATCCTTCACTTCCTTGGCGATCTCCGTTTCCAGAGACAGGATCGCATTCGTCGCACGGCGAAAGACACCGTCGCTCTGTGCCGAACTCGTGACCGTTCGGATTTTCTCGACGAGATTGGCGCGATATGTACCGAGCTCCGCTGCGAGTGACGCCCCCTGCGATATGACCAGCGTCCCGACCGCGCCGAGACCGGCGCAGCCGACAAGGGTTATGCCGACCACGGCCGCAGCACGCGGTATGCGGCGCTTCGTGAGCCACGACACGATCGGCGAAAGAACGAACGCGAGGCAGCAGGCGATGGCGAGCGGCAGGAACACGTCGCGGCCAAGCACCAGGCCGGCAATGACCAACGCCGCGACGACGAGCGCCGCGTAAGCGCTGCGAAGATTCTCGGCAACGAGCGGCATGTGGGACCCCCGGGTTCGGCATCATGAGCGGTTAGGGACACGTGCACGGGCGGCTATGCCAGTCCCCCCCGTTGGCGTGTCCCTGATCTGGATCGCCGGCCATAGCCGTTCGATGGCAAGTGAACGGGGAGACGCGAAAAAAGTTCCATGACGTTGGAACCGTCGGTCGACAGTGACGTTTGACGGACACGAGGTCACCGAGCGGTCGCGTAACGGATCGGGCGGGCTTCGCCGGAGCGGCTCGCTGGAGCACAAGTCGTTTACCTTGCGTCGTTGAGCTGGAAACTGAACGCAGATGCATCAGTCAACTGGAGAAAATCATGGGCAACATGCTGCACTACGCCATCGTCTTTCTGATCGTCGCCCTCGTCGCCGCCCTGTTCGGTTTCGGCGGCATCGCCGGCACGGCGATGGAAGGCGCCAAGATCCTCTTCTGGGTCGCGATCATCCTCTTCGCCATTTCTGCGGTCGCGGGTCTCATCCGGCGAACGTGATGGCGTAAGAAGGTGAGGTCCTCGGCCGACGTCGCTCCCCCCGACGTCGGCCGATTGCCGTTTGTGCGGTCGCTTCGACTGCGACAGTCAAGGCGTGCTAACGATCGACGGTGCCGGCGGACCGGCCGGAAGGTGATTGCAGGGAGCTGGCGAGAACATGGTCGAAAGAACCCCGGCCCGAAGGGCTGAACTCGCATTTCTGACGCTCTCGGCCCTGTTGCTGCCGACACTGTCATTATTGCCGCTCGGAGGCATGTACCTCTGGGAAAAGGGGTGGCTGCTCCACTGGGCGCTGGCCGCGCTGGGGCTCGTCAGCTTTGTCGCCCTCGTGCAATGGCTCGCATTGCGGCGCCCGGCCTCGAGCTCTGCCACAACAGGCGGTCGGGTCGACGAGGTGCGCCCTTATGGAGCTGAACCGGACAAGGAAAGCGATGGTTCACGATCTCACTGGTCACCCGCTGAGCGAGCCGCCTGGCAGGATGTACGTGCTGTGGCGTCCGATGCCGGATCATCGGTCGTAACTGACCCCGATGCGGCCTGGCAGCTCGCCACCAGAACCGTGGAGGTCGTCTCCCGTCGTCTCCATCCCGGCTCCGATCAGGCGATGTGGCAGTTCACGCTCCCCGAAGCGCTCGCAATTTCCGAGCGGGTCAGCCGTCGTCTCTCCCGTTTCGTCGCGACCCATGTGCCGTTCGGCGATCGTTTGACGGCAGCTCAGATCATGTCCCTGTACAAGGCCCGCACGCTCGTCGACGTCGCCGGTCGCGCCTATGACGTCTGGCGCATCCTCCGTCTCGCCAATCCTGCGACGGCCGTGACGCATGAAGTTCGTGAGCGATTGACCAAGGCGCTGATCTCGTGGGGTCACGAACAGATCTCCCGCCGTCTCGTCGAGACCTATGTGGAGGAAATCGGCCGTGCCGCCATCGACCTCTACGGCGGCCGCCTGCGCCCTGCCGCCCTCCGCCCCGCAGCCGGCACTCCATCCGCCGCGAGCCACGACGATCCGCCGTCGGAAGCCCTTCCGCGCGTGCCCCTTCACCGCCAGATACGCAACGCCGCGGGGGCCTTGTTTCGCCGCAAAAAGACCGGGAAGTGAAGAATATCATCGACTTGCTTCTCGATGCAGGTGGGGCGAAATTTTTTCCGGTCCCATCCCGGAACTTTCGCGCCGACCCGACGTTCAGCGTCTGTGAAACCGGTCCGGCCCCTCGGACAAAAAGGTAACCAGATCCCCTCAGAGGAGATGTCATGAGCTACGCCCGCGAAGTCAAAAACGATACCGCAAGTCTCGCAAAGACCGCGACCGACTCCGTTCTCGATGCAGCAGCCTCTGCGATCGACAAGGCCGCCGATACCGTCGAGAGCACCAAGGCCGCCGTCGGCGATGCCGCCGCCGAAGCAATGAAGCGCGGCCGCGAAGCTGGCCGCCAGATCGACGCGGTTGCCGGCAATCTCAAGGGCGCAGTCGATAAATCCCTGCGTGAGCAGCCGATGGCGACGCTTGCGATCGCAGCTCTCGCCGGCTTCGTCGTCGGCGCACTCTGGAAATCCTGATTGTCCAGACAATCGCGAACGACGCACCACGTGATCACGATCGGGAACCCGCCATGTTCTCCATACTTTTCCGCAGAGCCCAGGCCACCGTCGACAATGCCATCGGCCAGGCCGTCAACCGGGCGATAATGGCGGTCCCGTTCGTCGTTGCCGCAGGCTTTGCAACGGCTGCGGCAACCTCTTATGTAACGCGCAATTATGGCGCCGAACTGGGATATCTCATGATCGCTGGCGTCTACGTGGTCGCCGGACTGATTGCAGTGGCCGTTCTGCGTCAGCCGTCACCGGGCGAGACAGGCGCGAGCCCTGCAACCGCGTCCGAGACGACAGACACCGCATCCGCATCCGCATCGTCTCCCGGCAATCACTCAACCGACACGTCTGCGCCATCGGGCGAGGCTGGCACGAAAGCAGCGCTTGGCAACATCGATGCCGAATTGGTCGCAAGTGCCGTGGCTGCTGCCGCGCCCCTGGCGATTGGGCCTCTGCTTCGCGCTCTCGGGCGCAATTTGCCGGTCGTAGTGTCCGTGCTCGCTGCAGCCTTCGTGCTCTATCGCGACAAGTCGGAACAAGTGGATGCAGAGGCGGCTGTACCGCGTGAGGATGATGGCGCGTTCGCCACTTCGGGGGCGAGTTGAGGTAACGATGACCAATTCATCCGTCCCTCCGCGTCATCATTGAAACCAACATGGCCCGGCGGACGGAAGCAACATAAGGCAGGGTAAGACGCATGACCGACAAGAAGCGCACCGGAAGCGGCGAAATCGGTGCTGCCCCAAACTCCGGCGAACGCAGGGGCGAGTCGCCGCCCTTGTCCCGCGACGCCCAGGACATGATCGCGCGGCGACTTCGTGAGACATACGGGGCCAATCTCGAGGAACCTGTACCGGACAAGTTCATGAAGCTGCTGGAGCAGCTGGCGAAGAAGGGCTGACCATGCCAGACAGCACCGCGCCCGATCTCCACCAGGAGATGACCCGGCATATTCCTAACCTGCGCGCCTTCGCGCGGTCGCTGACACGTCGTCACGATGCCGCCGACGATCTCGTGCAGGAGACTCTGATCAAGGCCTGCCAGCACATCGACCAGTTTACCGTGGGAACCAATCTCAAGGCCTGGTTGTTCACGATCCTGCGCAACACCTATCTTTCTGATCTGCGCAAGCGGCGCCACGAAGTCGAGGATGCCGACGGGTCGCTCAGCGAACGGGTTTCTGTGGCCGCATCCCAGAATGCGCATATGGACATGATTGATTTCAACAAGGCGCTGTCGGCGCTGCCGTCGGAACAGCGTGAAGCCCTGATACTCGTCGGAGCCGAAGGATTTTCATACGAAGAGGCGGCGGAGATGTGTGGCTGCGCTGTCGGAACCATGAAGAGCCGGGTCAATCGGGCCCGCAACAGGCTTGCCGTCGATCTCGGTTTGTCCGATCGCGCAGAGGCGACCGTCGCGTCCGACACCTGACGTACCGTGCCCGCCGAACTGGCCTGGCACGTACGACCGCACCACAACGTCATAAAGCAGCAACACGAAGAGCGAGGTCATGATGCCGAACCGCAAGACGATGAAAGCCGAGCTGCCGTCCGAGAAACTGGATACCGGCATCACCAAGGCCGACCGTAAAATGGTCGCCGACAAGGTCGCGCGCGTACTCGCCGATACCTATGTCCTGATGATCAAGTCCCATGTGTACCACTGGAACGTGGTCGGCCCGTTGTTCGTTCCGTTGCACGAACTGACGCAGAAGCATTACGAAGATCTCTTTCAGGCCGCCGACGACCTCGCAGAGCGCATTCGTGCGCTGGGTCACACGGCGCCCGTCGCGATCAGCGACTTCCTCAAGCAGGCCCGCCTCGACGGTGAGGCCGGTGATCCCGATGCCATGTCCATGGTCGAAAATCTTATCGCCGATCATGAAACCGTGACGCAGCGATTGCGGGAAGCGGCATCCGCCGCCGACGAGGCAGACGATCTGGTCACGGCCGACCTGCTGACCCAACGCCTCGCCTTCCACGAAAAGGCAATCTGGATGTTGCGTGCTATCGCCGGAAAGTAGCAGTGTTGTTTGCGGCACTCGGCGGGACGCTGTGGACAGTGACTTAAAATAAGACGAACGTGAAATTGCAATCGAAGATCAAGGAAGTGACAATGTCCGGAAGTGCTATCGCTGACAGGATTGCCCCAGAACTGCCGTACCTGCGCCGGTTCGCCCGTGCCCTTTGCGGCACGCAGGAAAGTGGCGACGGTTATGTCGTCCAGACCCTCGAGGCGATCATTGCCGACAACCAAATGTATGACGAGTCGCTTTCGCCTCGCGTGGCACTCTACAAGGCGTTTCTAAAGGTCTGGAATGCACTCCCGTTGAATACCGGCACCGACCGCTCGGTGGCCGGCCCGACCGCTCTCGCCGAGCGTCGCCTCGAGCAGATCACCCCCGTACCGCGCCAGGCATTCCTGTTGACCGCGGTAGAGGAATTTTCTCCCCGCGAAGTGGCGGCAATTCTCGACCGCAGCAGCGCGGAAGTCTTGTCTCTGATCGACGAGGCGAGCCGTGAGATTTCCTCGCATATCGCTGCGCGTGTGATGATCATCGAGGATGAACCTCTGATCGCGCTCGACATCGAGACACTCGTCTCCGACATCGGCCACACCAGCGTCGGCATTGCCGCGACGCGTGATCAAGCAATCGAACTTGCATCGAAGACCCGGCCGGACATAATCTTGTCGGACATCCAGCTCGCCGACGGCAGCTCCGGCATCGACGCCGTCGCCGATATTCTTAAAGCCATCTCCGTGCCCGTCATCTATATCACCGCGTATCCGGAACGCCTGCTGACAGGAGAGCGGCGTGAACCGGCATTTCTGATCACCAAACCCTTCCAGCCGTCCATGGTCAAGGCGATGGTCAGTCAGGCCCTGTTCTTCGGCGTCGATGCCGGAAAGGCGGCCTGAGCCGGAGCAGGTATAGTAGGGGGATGCGAGCGACGGATCATCAATCAGTAGAAAGGCCAGCCGGCGGAGATCGCGTTGCCTCGTCAAACGACACGCACCCGACTGCCGCATTCGTACGTCTGGCACTGTCGTACTGGCGTGATGCAACGAGTCTGCGCCGGGCCTGGTTTCTGACTGGAGCCGTCGCCGCGACGCTCGCTCTGACACTTGCGGTCAACTATGCATTCAATGTCTGGAACCGCATCTTTTTCGATGCGGTAGGTCAAAAGGACCTGGGTGCCGTCTGGCAGGCGCTGGTCTGGTTTCCACCGATCGTGGTCTCCGGCGCCGGTCTGGCAGCGCTCATGATCTGGTTACGTCAGACATGGCAATTATCTTGGCGAACGTTTCTGACCGCAAAGCTTCTCGGCTCCTGGTTGGGCGAGCAGCGCTACTACCGGCTGTCCCTCGCCCGCTCCGACATCGGCAACATCGAACATCGTATCGCCGAAGACGTACGCCAGTCCGTTGAGCCGGCCGTAGATCTCTCCGTCGGTCTGGCCTGGTCCGTGACGAACGCGCTGATGTTCCTTGGCGTGCTCGTCGTCGTCGGTGGTTCGGTCGAAATCTTCCACATCACCATGCCGGGCTATATTGCGATTGCTGCCGTCGCTTACGCGTTGATCGTGACCGGCGGTGTGTCGTGGGTTGGGCGGCGATTGGCGTCGGCCTTTGCCAATCGAAACGAGACCGAGGCGCAATTCCGGTACGAACTGACGCGCATACGGGAGAATGCCGAAAGCATCGCGTTTCTGCGGGGCGACGCCAAGGAACTGTCGTCTGCGACGTCCACGTTCCAGAAGTTGCGCCGGGCCTGGAAGGAAGTGATCCGGCAGAACCGCAATGTCACGTTGATCACCAACGCGAACGCTTACGTCGCTCCCGTCGTCCCCGCGGTTCTCGCCGCCCCGAAATATGTCTCCGGTGAATTGTCGCTCGGGGCGGTGATGCAGCTTGTTGCCGCATTCGCAGCCGTGCTCGGAGCTTTGAACTGGCTGACCGACAATTTCCTGCGAATTTCCGAACTGCGCGCCGCGGCCCGGCGCGCTGGCGAGCTTGTCGCAGCCCTAACCGACATCGACACGGGGCGAAACGGAACGGACTCCGGCCGACCGCCGGATGCTGCACGTGATATCGAGTTGCGAGGCGTTACTGTGCGCAAGGAGGACGGGACGGTCCTGATCGGAGCCAGCGACGTTCTCGTCCTGCCGGGGGAACGCATTCTTATCGAGGGGCGCTCCGGCAGCGGCAAGTCGACGTTGCTGCGTTCGCTGGCCGGACTCTGGCCCTGGGCCGACGGAAAGCTCATCCTGCCCGTGGGAGCGCGGATATCCTTCGTCCCGCAGCGCCCATACATACCGATCGGCCGTCTCGCCGACGCCCTGACCTATCCCTCCGATCGGACCCTCACTACCGACGAAGCAAGATCCGTCCTCACGCGCGTCGGTCTCGAGCATCTCGTCACGCGCCTCGACGATACTGCGGCCTGGGACACGATCCTGTCCGGGGGAGAGCGCCAGCGAATTGGCTTCGCCCGCGTGCTTCTCGAAAAGCCCGACATCATTGTTCTCGACGAGGCAACCAGTGCACTCGACGACGAGAGCCAGGCTCAGATGTTCCAGACCCTCATCGACGATCTCCCCGGTGCAACCATACTCAACGTTGCGCACCGGCAGGGACTGCAGGATTTCCACGACCGCCGCATCGTCATCGTGCGTAGTGAAGTCGGCGCGAAGGTGGAAACGAAGCCGACCTCGGGTGGGACATTGACGACCTTGCTCGAGAAGCTCAAGCGGCAGCGATCCGATCCGGAGCAGAAATGAAAATGCCTCGCACGACCTGGGCCGCGCGAGGCATTGACCGTAGACCTGATTTTACTGGACCTTGATGCCGGCCTTCTCGATGACGTCCTGATAGGCGGCACGCTCTTTCTTCAGGGCATCCTCGTAAGCCTTGCCGGCCTGTTCCGTCTGCAGCACGCCGAACTTCTCCATGGCCTCACGCACCGATGGGATCTTGCCGACCTCGACGAGCGCGTCGATGAGGCTCTTGGAGATATCGGCGGGAATGCCGGCAGGCCCGACCCAGCCGAATGCCGGCATGATCTCGAAGCCCGGCAGTGACTTCGCCGTGATCTCGACGTCCTTGGCCAGCGGATAGGGTTCGAGGGACGTAATTGAGACGGCCCGCAGCTTCCCGGATTTCACCTGTTCCCACGCAGCCGCGAAGTTGTCGCATGCGAGGTTGATCTGTCCGCCGATGAGGTCCTGCAGGGACTGGTTCGAAGCGCGATAGGCGACCGGATTGATCTTCACCCCGGCCTTGAGTGCCAGCATTTCGCCACAGATGTGCTGCGTCGTTCCAATGCCCGACGTGGCGTAGGGCGTTCCCGGGTTCGCCTTGAGCCATGCGATCAGCTCCGCCATCGTTTTGGCGGGCACAGAAGGATTGACGATGAAAATGTTCGGCATCGCCGCCATGCCGTAGAGGTAGGTGAAGTCCTTCTCGACATTGTACGGGATCTTGTCCTTCGTCAGGATCGGATTGATCGCGATGCCACCCGACGTCGCAACCGCGATCGTGTAGCCGTCCGGCGGCGCCTTGGCCGTGGCGTTGAGCCCGGTGACGCCACCCGCGCCGGCCTTGTTCTCGATCACGAACTGCTGGCCGAACTTCTTCGAGAGATGCTCCGCGAAAATGCGGGCCATGACGTCGGTGTTGCCGCCGGCCGCGAACGGCACGATGACCGTGACCGGCTTGGACGGCCATTTGTCCTGTGCCGCAGCCCCCGTCCCCAGTGCGACGAGCATGGCCGCTGCGGTCGAAAGGCCCGCCAACATTCCCTTGAGCATGAATTCCTCCGCTTACGTTCGGTGTCCGCTACGTTGGCCTGCGGCAATCCGGATCGTTTGGCCGGCTGCCTGCGAATGACCGCCCAGGCGAGCCGACGTATACATTAATTGCCGCCGCATGGCATCCGTGTGCTCGTCGCGCCGGCCACACGGTTCGGGCCGCGACGTCGTTCCGCCAGACGAACCGGATCCACGCTTATTACAAAATAACAAATGCGGGGACTCGTTATGTTGACAGTTTACACAATAACTCGATACCCGGTGTCGTTCGTCCGCAGGCGCGCTAGTTTCGCCAAAATGATCGAAGCTGGAGCGGAACGCATGGCCTTCAACATCCTCGTCCTCGGAGCATCCTACGGCTCTCTTCTGGCCACCAAATGCATCATGGCCGGACACGACGCCACACTCGTCTGCCGCTCCGCCACGGCTGCGCTGATCAATCGCGAGGGCACCGTCGTCCGTCTCGCTCTGAAAGACGAAAAGACCCTGCGCGAGATCTCCTCGAAAGCGCAGCCCGGCCGGTTGCGCGCGTCTGTGCCGCAGGACGTCGACGTCGCAGCGTTCGATCTCGTCGTCCTCGCCATGCAGGAGCCACAGTACGCCGATCATGGCCTGCGCGCGCTGCTCGCCCGCATCGCGGCTACCGGCCTGCCGTGCCTGTCCCTGATGAACATGCCGCCACTGCCGTATCTGTTGCGCCTGCCATCGATCGACGCCGCCGCCCTGGCTGGCGCCTACACCAATGCCCAGGTCTGGGAGCGCTTCTTCCCCGGCGCCGTCAGCCTCTGCTCTCCCGATCCGCAAGCCTTCCGTCCTCAGGGTGAGCCGGCGAATGTCCTGCAGGTCGGCCTGCCCACCAATTTCAAGGCGGCACCGTTCGCCAGCGACGCCCACACCGCCATCCTGAAGCTCCTCGAAGCCGACATCGACGCCATCACCATCGACGGCAAGGACGTGCCGGTGAAGTTGCGCGTCCACGACAGCCTGTTCGTGCCGCTCGCCAAGTGGAGCATGCTGCTGACGGGCAATTACCGCTGCGTCCTGCCCGGTGCCATCCGGCCCATTCGCGAGGCGGTTCACGGCGACATCGACCGCTCGCGTGAAATCTACGATTTCGTCAATGGCCTTGTCGTCCGCCTCGGCGCCGACCCCGCCGATCTCGTTCCATTTGAAAAATACGCGAAGGCCGCAGAGGGCCTTCTGAAGCCGTCGTCGGTGGCCCGCGCGATCGACGCCGGCGCACCGTACGTCGAGCGGGTCGATCGACTCGTCCGTGATGTCGGCCGCAGCCTCGGCATCGGCCATCCCGACGTCGATGAGACCGTGGCCACCGTGGATGACGCCCTGCGCGCCAATCGCGTTCAGGCAGCCTGAGGCGGGGCCGCGCAAGCCTCCCTCAGCTCTCGTAGCGGGTGCCGCCGCGCCGGTTCATGCTGATCGGCAGTTCCATGTTGAGCGGCTGATGTGCGCGCTGCGAGCACGCCTGTCGCGTGCAGACGTGACAGTTGATGCCGATCGGGCTGAAAAGGCTCGAGTCCGCGAGATTGAACGGCGCCGCATAGTCGAGCCGGTGCGCTTCCGCGAGCTCGCACCCGAGCGCCAGCGCGAGCCGCCGGTCCTGCGTGTGCCGGCTGAAAACCGGGCGGTTCGTCGTGCGGCTGATCGTGAAGAACCGCTCGCCATCCGGCATCTCGACGAATTGCGGGACGATCACGCCCGGCGTCCGGAACGACGTGTGTATGTTCCAGACCGGACACGCACCTCCGTATTCGGCGAGATTGAACGACGTCGCGTTGAATCGCTTCGTTACGTTGCCTGCCTTGTCCACACGGAGGAAGAAGAATGGCACGCCCGTCGCGCCGGGCCGTTGCAGCGTAGTCAGCCGGTGGCAGACCTGCTCGAACGAAACACCGAATGACGCCGCGATCCGGTCCACGTCGTAGCGCGTCCGCTCCGCCATTTTGAAGAAGTCGTCGTAAGGCATCAGGTAGGCGGCCGCAAAATAGTTGGCGAGCTCGATCTTGCAGCGCGACAGGCCCGCCGCCGACGTCATGCCGATGCGCTGTGTCAGTTTCTCGAACTGCTTTGGAAACTCGATGAGCCCGAGGACGTGCGCGATCTGGAACACCCGGTTCTGGTGATCGAGCGCTTCGGAAAGGTGGACGACTTTGGCCTTCTCGTCGTAGTGACGCAGCGCGTCGTTCATCTCCTCTATGGGCGATGTCCGGATGGTGATCCCGTGCTTTGACGCGAGCCGTCGCTTGAGCGTCGCGTAGACGTCGTCGACGTTGGACGGCTCGATCGCCCTCAGTTTCTCCGCTGCCTTCTCGAGACTGTCGAAATAGTTCGAGTTGGTGCGGAAGAAGTCGTGGATGATCGCCTCCGGTGACGTCATGACGATGTCGTCGGGCATCCGGCCGCTGCCGAGGCGGAGCAGTTTTTCGAGCAGGCTGCGATGCTCGCCGTGCAATCTCAGAAACCGGCGGACGATCTCCGGAGCATGGTCGATCGCCGCCCTGAGTTCCTGCAGGTCCGGCGGATCGTCCCCGAACATCGGATCGCGCGATACGTTGCGCAGGTCCGCGAGCAGGTTCGCCGTCTCGTCCTTGGCAAACTCCCGCCAGTCGACGCCGAACGCGTCCGACAGTGCCATCAGCATCGCGACCGACAGGCTGCGCTGGTTGTTCTCGAGCAGGTTGACATAGGACGCGCTCACGCCGAGCGCGCGGCCCATTTCCGCCTGCGTGAGGCGCTGCTTGCGCCTGAGCTGGCGCAGTTTGGATCCGACGAAAGCCTTCGCCATGTTTACAACATTACAAAAAGGGTTCGTTGATGTGTTAACACGACACACTCTGACACGAAATGAGATGCGCGTCCACGTCGGATCGCTACACTGTTTTCATCGCTCAGATCCGGAGGTTTTCATGCTCGACGCTTCGCCCATGACGTCCGACCAGTCGCTCCGCTTCGACGACGCCGAGATCCAGATCAGCGCGCGTCTGGAGAATCAGGCGCTCACCATCGACATCATGAAGTCCGGCGCATGCGTCCACCGCGTGACGCTCGAAGACGCACGGACCCGCCTCGATAATCTCTGGCTTGCCGACCTCTTCGCCCGCGAGTCGAAGGTCGTTCTGGGCACGATGAAGGGCGAAATGAACGAGTATCTCGAAGGCCTGGACGTCAATCAGGGGTGACGGCCGGGCACGGCCATTGCCATCCGCCACGAAATAGAGTTGGCCGATTTCCCGCGCTGGAACCGGCGCCTCGCACGAGCCTGCG
>DAOMWV010000042.1:0-16934 GCA_035436725.1 Hyphomicrobiaceae bacterium | reverse complement strand
ATGGCAACAGCGCCCTCGCCGAAGCCCTCAAGGCCCAGCTCGCGAAGAACGGCGTCAGCATGACGAGCCAGGCCGCGTCGAGCTATCGCGTCGAAGGGGTTGTGAATGTCGGCCCGCCACGTGACGGCAAGCAAGCCATCCAGATCGACTGGAACGTGAAGGATCCGGAGGGCAAGAAGCTCGGCACCGTGACGCAGAAAAACGACATCCCGCAGGGCTCGCTCGACCGCAACTGGGGCAAAACCGCCGACGCGGCGGCTGAGGCAGCAGCTCAGGGGATTCTCAAGTTGCTGCCGAAGACGGGAACCAACTGAGGCTGTCGCGCCACGCCTCGGATCAATGTGTCCGGTCCGACGAATGAACGACATGCAATTGGGGGCCCGGCGCGTTTACACGTCCGGGCCCGATTGCTAGAAGGGCGCCAATTCCAGTCCGGACTTGCAGGAGAGTTTCAATGGCGTTCGATGCGCGCTCTGGCGGACGGGAACAGAAGATGCAGATCGTCACCGGCAATTCCAACCGGCCTCTCGGCGAGGCGATCGCGGTCGAGCTGAAGCACCCGCTGACGCGCTCCACGGTCAAGCGCTTCGCCGACATGGAGATCTTCGTCGAGATCCACGAGAACGTGCGCGGCGAAGACGTCTTCATCCTGCAATCGACGTCGTTCCCCGCCAACGACAACCTGATGGAAGTCCTGATCCTCGCTGACGCGCTGAAGCGCGCCTCCGCCCGCCGCATCACCGCCGTCATGCCGTACTTCGGCTACGCCCGTCAGGATCGCAAGCCCGGCCCCCGTACCCCGATCTCGGCCAAGCTCGTCGCCAACCTGATCGAGCGTTCCGGAATCGATCGCGTCATGACCCTCGATCTCCATGCCGGACAGATCCAGGGCTTCTTCGACATCCCGACGGACAACCTGTTCGCCGCCCCCACCTTCGCACGCGACATCCACGACCGCTTCGACCTCGACAAGCTCGTCGTCGTCTCCCCTGACGTCGGCGGCGTCGTGCGCGCGCGCGCCCTCGCCAAGCGCATCAACACGCCCATCGCCATCTGCGACAAGCGCCGTGAACGCGCCGGAGAAAGCGAGGTCATGAACGTCATCGGCGACGTCCGTGGCAAGCGCTGCATATTGATCGACGACATCGTCGACAGCGGCGGCACTCTGGTGAATGCGGCCAACGCCCTCCTCGCGGTCGGTGCCAGCGAGGTCTACGCCTACATCACCCACGGCGTTCTCTCCGGCGGCGCCGTCTCCAAGATCGCCAACTCGAAGCTCAAGCAGCTCGTCATCACCGACAGCATCCAGCCGACCGAAGCCGTCAAGGCCACGCAGAACATTCGCGTCCTTTCGATCGCCCCGCTGATGGCCGAAGCCATCGCCCGCACCGCGCGCGAGGAAAGCGTCTCGAGCCTGTTCTACTGAACACTACGGCCCGCGCTGAGCCTGACCTGACCATCACCTATGAGGCGGCTGTCCGCATCATGCAGCCGACGACCACCGCCTCGCCACTCCACGACCTTCTCGGGCGTGTAGCCCGGCTCGAACCCGGCGAACTGCCGCTGCTGCTCGCCTCGTTTTTCTACTATTTCACCATCCTGACCGGGTACTACATCATTCGCCCCGTCCGCGACGCCATGGGCACCATGGTCGACCGCGCCGAACTGCAGAACGTCTTTATCGTCGTCTTCGTCGTGATGCTTCTGGCCGTACCGGTGTTCGGCTACGTCGTGTCGTCGTTCCAGCGCCGCCGCATCGTTCCGGTCATCTACACCTTCTTCGTTTCAAACCTGCTCCTCTATTGGCTGTTTCTGAGGACCGGAACGCAATCCGCCTTTGTCGCCAAATCTTTCTTCGTCTGGGTCAGCGTCTTCAATCTTTTCGTCATGTCACTGTTCTGGTCGGTCATGAGTTCGTCCTGGAACTCCGACCAGGGCAAGCGGCTCTTCGGTGTAATCGCCGCCGGCGGAACCGCAGGTTCCCTGACCGGGCCACTGATCGCACAATCTCTCGCGACCACGCTCGGCCCCGGCAATCTGCTGCCGATCGCCGCCGGCTTCCTGCTCGTCGCCATGTGGCTTGCGACGCGACTTCTGTCCCATCGCGCCGACGGCGTCGACGCCGAGAGACCGCCGCAGGGTGCGACATTGAGTACGATCTTCTCGGGCGCCCGCCGCGTTTGGGAGAGCCGCTATCTCTTTTATATGGCGCTCTGGATTTTCCTCGCCAATCTCGTTTCGACCTACTTCTACCTCGAACAGACCGCCCTCGTGCGCAGCACGATCAGCGACGACAGCGCACGAGTCCAATTCTTTGCACGCATGGACCTGATCGTTTCTGTATCCACGCTACTGATTCAGATGTTCGTCACAGCGCGTGTCCTCGAACGCTTCGGCATCGGCGTCGCCGCATCCACCCTGCCCGCCGTCGCGATCCTCGGCTTCCTTGCCGTCTCCGTCTGGCACTCGCTCTGGGTCGTCGCCACCGTCCTGGCGCTCGAGCGCGCCATGAATTTCGCACTCGCCAATCCGGCCGCGAAGGTCCTCTACACCGTCCTCGACGAGGACGAGAAGTTCAAGGCGCAGAACTTCATAGACACGGTCGTGTATCGCGGCGGCGACGCCGTTTCCGGCGTCTATTTCGACGCACTGGCCAAGGCCGGTCTCGGCATCAAGGGTATTTCCCTCGTCACACTGCCCGTCGCCGCCGTCTGGTTCGCACTCTCCTTCCGCCTCGCCCGGATGTTCGGCGAGCGCGAGGCTGCATTGCCCAAAAAGCGTTGATCCCGCGCGGCAATTGACATCTCCATCCGGCGGGCGCTAAGCCGCCAGTAAGACCACCACGGGGGAGGCTGTCCGTCAGATGCCCGCGTCAATGCGTCAAGCCCGGTTCCGCGTCGGCGATGTCGTCAAGCATCGTGTGCATCCGTTCCGCGGCATCGTTTTCGATATCGATCCGGTCTTCAACTCGACCGAAGAGTGGCTTCAGTCGATCCCGGAGGAAATCCGGCCGCACCGCGACCAGCCGTTCTATCACCTGCTCGCCGAAAACGCCGAGACCGAGTACATCGCCTACGTCTCCGAACAAAATCTCCTGCCCGACGACACTGGCGCTCCGCTCCGTCATCCGCAGGTGCGCGATATGTTCGTCCGCCGCGGCGACACCTGGCATCCGACCTATCTCAACAAGAACTGAAGCCGGCCCACGAAATGCAAAGGGCTCTTTCGGCGATCTGCCGAAAGAGCCCGATCTTCAAGCCGTCCCCGACGAACGTCCGCGAGGCGCAGCCCCCGAGACGACGTGCCGGGCAAGACCTTACTTCTTCTTCGCAGCCTTCTTCGCCGCCTTCTTCACCGGCGTGCACTTGCCGACGCTGGCGTCCCACTTCTCCTTCTTCACGACACAGCCGAGCTTCGTCTTCTTCGGAGCTTTGGCAGCAAGCGCCGTGTCGGCGACGCCCATGGTCGAGACGGCAAAGCCGATGGCGCTGAGTGCGATGAAAAACTTGCGCATGATACCCCCTGATCCTCAGTTACGCGTCGAGATGCGTCCTCGCGCACCCCCAGCGAAAACTAAGTGCATGTCGCGACACCGTCACTCCGTATTTCCACGAAATCAGGAAAGTAGCTTCGCACCCGCATAAAGCATCGCAAGCGACCGAAACGCTCGCTATCATCGCGTGCGGAATGTCACTTCTTGGCTTTCGACATCTTGCGCGCAGGCTTGCACGAAACCGGCGACACATAGGTCGTGGTCGTCGTGACGATGGTGGACGAGCCGCTCTTGATCGTCTTCGTCGTGGTGGTCGCCGCGTGCGCCGTACCGATCGCACCGAATACCGAAAGAACGAGACCTGCTACAGCAGTTGCAACTACGATTTTACGCATGAGTATCGACCTCTTGGACTAGGAATTTCGCTTGCGCTCTTAACATGGCAGTGCCGCGCCGGTCTCGCACTTTCGCACATCTGCGGCGTAGGCTGTTGATTGTCGCGAACTTGTCGGAGCCGGCCGGCGCTAGGTACTGATTTCGCGCGATAACTTTAATCTGCTCGCAAAAACAGAAAGAGCTCCGGAGGCGAGCGGCGCCTCGAGAGCTCTCTCATTTGTTCCCGGAATGCGCGCAAGGAGCCGTGTTTGGGACACCGCTCCAGCGAAAACATCCGGTACCCGGGACAGCGCCAGACGGGCCGCCCCCCAGTTTCATGGGAGAAATTGCATCACACCCTCGGGCCGATGCGTCACTTCTCCCGTTCCTACATAGAAACCGGTCCTGGATCTCGTCCGAGCAAAGCCTCGGAAACCAGAACAGGTCTCGCCGTCGGAGTGAACGCAGACACCGTTGAACTCAATGCAAGAACAGATTTCCGCAATGAGCCTCCATGCTGGTGTTGTTGTAGATTCGACGCAGCACGATCAGTTTTGGTACAGTCGCCATCGCCCGATGTCACGGCCTCGGAGGCGGATTGTCGTCCCGGTGTGACACTGCCGCGTCGTCGGAATGGTCAGCGAATCAATCAGATAGCGCTGACCGGTCATTCCGGCCTTGCCACCGCCGTGCCGGCGGCTATCAGTGGGGATCGGTTTCGGGTCGCGAGGGCTGCGGCATGTCTTACAACACCTTCGGTCAGATGTTCCGCATGACCACCTGGGGCGAGAGCCACGGGCCGGCCATCGGCTGCATCGTCGACGGCTGCCCCCCGGGCCTGTCCTTCCGCCTCGACCGCGACGTCCAGCCGTTCATGGACCGTCGCCGCCCCGGCCAGTCCCGCCACACGACCCAGCGCCGCGAGCCCGACCTCGTCCGCGTCCTCTCCGGCACCCTCGAAGCCGCCGACGGAACCCACACCACCACCGGAACCCCGATCGCACTGCAGATCGACAACGTCGACCAGCGGTCCAAGGATTATTCCAACATTGCCCAGGCCTTCCGGCCCGGCCACGCCGACTTCACCTACTGGAAGAAATACGGCATTCGCGACCATCGCGGCGGCGGACGGTCGTCTGCCCGGGAAACCGCCTCGCGCGTCGCAGCCGGCGCCCTGGCCCGCCTCGTCATTGGAGCCCTTGCACCGGATCTCCGCATTCGCGCGGCACTGATCCAGATGGGCGCACGTCGCATTCCCGACGCCCTGTGGGGCGGTGCCTGGACCACCGTCGACATCGACAAGAACGACTTCTTCTGCCCCGATCCGATCACCGCCGGACACTGGGCGACCGATCTCGATGCCATCCGCAAGGACGGCTCTTCCGTCGGCGCTGTCGTCGAAGTCGTGGCCGAGCATGTGCCCGCCGGCCTCGGCGCCCCTCTCTACGGCAAACTCGACGCCGACCTCGCCGCAGCGATGATGTCGATCAACGCCGTCAAGGCGGTCGAGATCGGCGACGGCATGGCGGTCGCAGCGCTTCGTGGCGAGGACAACGCTGACGAGATCCGCATGAGCCCAACCGGCGAGCCGCTGTTCCTCTCCAATCACGCCGGCGGCATCCTCGGCGGTATCTCCAGCGGCCAGCCCGTCATCTGCCGATTTGCCGTCAAGCCGACCTCTTCGATCCGTACGCCACGCCGCTCCATCGACGAAGCCGGCAACGAAACCGACGTCTCGACCAAGGGCCGTCACGATCCCTGCGTCGGTATCCGCGCAGTCCCCGTCGGCGAGGCCATGATGGCCCTCGTGCTCGCCGATCATCTTCTCCGCCATCGCGGACAGATCGGCAGCTAGTCCCACCGCGCATTGCATGAAACCTCGCGCCTGCTAGGCTCCGCCGCCAGTCCGAGAGGAGAAAGTCGCACCATGTCCAGCCCGCCCGCAGTCCACGCCATGCTCTTCGACGTGTTCGGCACGGTCGTCGACTGGCGCTCGAGCATCATCGCCGATCTCTCCGCCTACGGTAAGGCGCGCGGCCTATCGACCGACTGGACCCGCTTCACCGACGAATGGCGCGGTCTTTATCAACCGTCCATGGAAGCAGTCCGATCCGGCAAGCGCGCCTGGACCATCCTCGACGTGCTCCATCGCGAAAGCCTCGACACACTGCTCAAACAGCACGGCCTCGAACACGCCACCGAAGCCGACCGTGTCCACATGACCAAGGCCTGGCACCGCCTCCATCCGTGGCCCGACGCGGTTGGCGGCCTCACCCGCCTCAAGACGCGTTACATCATCGGCACACTCTCGAACGGCAACGTAGGTCTCCTCACGCGTATGGCAAAATTTGGTGGCCTCCCGTGGGACGTCATCCTCGGCGCGGAAACGGCGCGCGCCTACAAGCCACTGCCGGAGGCGTATCTGCGCGCGGCCGAAATTCTCAACATCGCGCCCTCCGAACTGATGCTCGTCGCCGCCCACAACGGCGACCTCGCTGCCGCCGAGGCCGTCGGCCTGAAAACCGCTTTCGTGCCGCGTCCATCCGAATACGGCCCCGAACAGAAGATCGACCGCACGGCCGAGAAGGCCTGGACCGTCGTCGCATCGGATTTCGAAGATCTAGCCTCACGTATGGGATGCAAATGATGCCGAGCCGTTCACCCGCCGTCTCCGTTTCCGACCTCGTCGTCCGCCCGCACCACACGGCGTTCTCGTGTCGCGACTGGGAAGGGTCGCGCCGCTTCTTCGTCGACGTCGTCGGCTTCAAGGTTCTGGGCGAAGATCATGATCGTGGCGAACCCGAACTCGCCGAAGTCGTCGGCATGCCGGGCGCGCGCTGCCGCTGGGCCATGCTCGAACGCGACGGCTATCACATCGAGCTTTTCCAGTGGCTGACGCCGGCCGGCTCCGCCGTCAACATCCGCCAGTGCGACATCGGCTACACCCACATCGCCTTCCAGGTGAAGGACGCCGCCGAAGTACAGCGCCGCCTTATCGCCTCCGGCTACCAGCCCGTGAGCCGACCGATCCCCGTGCGTGGCGGCCGCGCCAACGCCTTCTATTGCCACGGCCCGGAAGGCTGCATTGTCGAGTTCGTGGAGTACCCGTTCGGGGCGTGACGGGATGACGAAGGATCGCCTCCGCCGAGCCACGCTCGATCACCTCCCGGCCTCCGTCGCGCGTCCCGCTTACGACCGCACAGCGCTGAAGCAAGGCATCGTCCACCTCGGCCTCGGCGCCTTCTTCCGAGCCCACGGCGCCGCCTATACCGACAGCGTGCTCGCCACCGGCGACACGCGTTGGGGTATCGTCGGCGTGAGCCTCGTCCGCCCCGATCAGCGCGACAGACTGAAGCCGCAGGACGGCCTCTACACGCTCGTCGAACGCGATGGCGACACGCCGCGCGCGCGCGTTGTCGGCTCGGTCCTCGACGTCCTCGTCGCGCCGGAAAGCCCCGCCGCAGTGATCGACCGGCTCGCACATCCCGACACACACGTCGTATCGCTGACCATCACGGAGAAGGGCTACTGCCACAACCCTGCGACCGGCCACCTCGACGTCGCCCATCCCAACATCGTGCACGACCTCGCCTCACCGCACGCCCCCAAGTCCGCGATCGGCTATCTCGTGGCCGGACTCGCCCGCCGCCGAACCGCAAACCTCAAACCCTTCACCGTTCTCTGTTGTGACAACCTTCCGCATAACGGCCGGCTCGTCCGCGGTCTCGTGAACGAATTCGCGCGCCGCTTCGAGCCCGCACTCGCCGACTGGATCGAGGCTCACGGCGCGTTCCCCTCGACAATGGTCGACCGTATCGTCCCGGCCGCAACGCCGGCAGACCTCGACGACGCCTTGCGACTGACGGGACTGCACGACGCCGCGCCCGTCTCGCACGAGCCCTTCGCCCAGTGGGTGATCGAGGATCAGTTCGTCGACGGCCTCCGGCCTGCCTGGGAGGCGCACGGCGCCGAAATCGTTTCCGACGTGGCGCCGTTCGAGAACATGAAGCTGCGCCTGCTCAACGGCGCCCATTCCGCGCTCGCCTATCTCGGCTACCTCGGCGGCCACGAAACCATCGGCGCCTGCGTCGCCGATCCCGTCTACCGCCGCTACGTCGAACGGCTTTGGCGCGACGAGATCGTCCCCGCGACGCCGGCCCCACCCGGCGTCGATCTCGCCACCTACGCCGGCCGGCTCCTCGATCGCTTTGCAAACCCTGCGATCCGTCATCGCACCTGGCAGATCGCCATGGACGGCTCGCAAAAGCTGCCCCAGCGCCTTCTCGCCACGGCCAGGCTCCGGATCGACCGCGACCTTCCGATCGACGGCCTCGCGCTCGCGATCGCCGCGTGGATTCGCTACGTCGGCGGCCGCGACGAACATGGAGCACCCATCGACGTGCGCGATCCCCTGGCCGGCCAGTTCGCAAAAATCATCGCCGATGCCGGCCCCGATCCGTCACGCGTCGCAACCGCCATCCTCGGCGTCGCCGCTGTCTTCCCGCCAGCCCTTTCCGCAAACATCAGATTTTCTTCTGCCGTCGCAAACGCTTACGACGCGATCGTAGCCCATGGTTCGCGCGCCGCCATCGCCGCACATATCGGCTGACCCGAGGCCCCGCTTGACAGACACCCCGCGCCGACCAATTGTGCGGTCAATTGGTCAAGCCAATTGACCGTTGCGCCTCCACGAGGGCGCACCCTTGGGAAACGTCGAGCCGGGCCTGCATCATGCCCATCCAGTCCATCGAACCGCGCCGGCTCTACCGGCAGGTCGCCGAACAACTCCGCGCTCTCATCGACCGCGGTGAGTACCCGGTCGGCAGCCGCCTGCCGACCGAGCGCGAGCTTGCCGCACAACTCGGGGTCTCCCGCCCCACCGTCCGCGAGGCTCTGATCGCCCTCGAGGTCGACGGTCGGGTCCGCATTCGCGTCGGCTCCGGTATCTACGTCACGGCGCCACCCGCACCGAGCCCCGCTCTCCCGGACGCCACCCAACCCATCGCCGGCCCGTTCGAACTCCTCGAAGCCCGCGCACTGTTCGAGGGCGCCGTCGCCGAGCGCGTCGCCGAACTCGTCACCCCGGACGATCTTGCCGTTATCGACGCCGCTCTCGAACGCATGTGGGCCGTGACGGTATCGGGACCCGACAGCATCGAAGCCGATCGCACTTTCCACCTCGCCATCGCCGGCGTGCTCGGCAACGATGCCGTCACCAAGGTCGTCGGCGATCTCTTCGACCAGCGCATCAATCCGTATTTCGCCCGCCTCGCCAGCTATTTCGAAACCTCCGTCAGCTGGCGCATGGCCTGCGAAGAACACCAGACGATCCGCAACCGCATCGCCGCACGCGATCCGGCCGGCGCCCGCGCCGCCATGGAAACCCACCTCGAACGCTCGCGCGAGCGCTTCACCCGAACATTTGGCGCTCCGTCACCCGATGATGCGAGCCGCCCCGAAGCACAGGCGGCCACCAGCCCGCCGACGCAAGCACCGACCCTGCATCCCGTCGTTACCACCAGGAGGAAATCACGATGATGACCAGACGCATGCTCCCCGCCCTCGCCGTCGCGGCCGCGGCCCTCGTCGCCGCCGTCCCCGCGTTCGCGCAGACGAAGCTGAAATTCGCGCACGTGTACGAAACCTCCGAGCCCTTCCATACCGAAGCGCTCTGGGCAGCTGCCGAGTTCGCCAAGCGGACCAACAACAAGTACCAGATCGAGGTCTTCCCCGCCTCCCAGCTCGGCAAGGAAACCGACATCAACCAGGGCCTCTCGCTCGGCTCGGTCGACATCATCATCTCCGGCGCGAGCTTTGCCGCTCGCTCCTTCCCGCGCATCGGCGTCGGCTACTATCCCTTCACCTTCAAGTCTCCCGAACACCTTCTCGCTTTCGCCAAGAGCGACGTCTTCAAGGAACTCGCGAAGGGCTACGAGGAAAAGACCGGCCACGTCATCACCGCGACGACCTATTACGGCACGCGTCACACGTCCTCGAACCGCCCGTTCAAGTCGTGCGCTGAAATGAAGGGCCTGAAGATCCGCGTGCCCGACGTGCCGGCATATCTGGCCTACCCGCGCGCCTGCGGCGCCAACACCACGCCGATTGCGTTCGCGGAAGTCTATCTCGCGCTCCAGAACGGCACGGTCGAGGCTCAGGAAAACCCGCTGACCACGATCGAGGCCAAGAAGTTCTTCGAAGTCCAGAAGCACATCATCCTGACCGGCCACATCGTCGACGCGCTGAACACCATCGTCGCCAAGGGCACCTGGGCGAAGTTCACCGACGATGAGAAGAAAGCCTGGATCGAGATCAGCCAGGAAGCCGCCGCCCGCGCCACCAAGACGATCAAGGAAAGCGAACAGAAACTCGTCCAGTTCTTCAAGGACAAGGGTCTCACCGTCACTGAGATCAACCGCCAGGAATTTCTCGACGCGGTGAACAAATCGGCGACCTTCGAGCAGTTCGGCTACTCCAAGGCAGACTGGGACAAGATCCAGGCGATCAAGTTCTGACACAGTAAGACTTCGGCGCGCTCCGTCAGCTCAGACGGAACGCGCCGTCTCTATCACGCCGGGGGGCGCACGGTGCAGACACCGACCGAACACCACACACCGATCACGTCGGAAGAGATCGCGCGCACCTTCGAGGAAGCCGAGGTCCCACCCGTTCATCTCGGCGACTACGCCATCGAGGACTGGCTCGCGCTGATCATTTTCTGGCTGATGTGCGGTGCGGTTTTTCTCCAGTTCTTCACCCGCTACGTCCTCAACAACAGCTTCGCCTGGACCGAGGAGATCGCGATCTATTCCCTCGTTTCAGTCGTATTCCTCGGCTCCGTCATGTGCGCGCGACTGTCGCGGCACATCCAGGTCGATTTCCTTTATCGCTTTCTCTCGCCGACGCTCTCGCGTGTGCTGTCCACCCTCGTCGATCTCTTCCGCATCGCCGTCTACGGCTATCTCGCCTGGCTCGTCTGGAAGTATTCGTCGATCATTTCAGACGAACGCATGACCACGATTGATTTCCCGAAACTACCCGTCTTCATGATCGTGGCCGGCGCATTCGCACTGATGGCCTTGCGCAGCATCCAGGTGGCCTGGGGTAACTGGCGCCGCGGCTACTCGATCCTGGAACGTCCCGACGCCTTCGACAACGGACCGACGGGAGGCGCGGCATGATCGTTCTCATCGGCACCTTCCTCGTACTCATGGCGCTCGGCGTGCCCGTCGCCGTCTCCATGGCCTCGGCATCCCTTCTCTACATCGTCACCTTCGGCGTGGCTCCCGACGTCATCGTCGCCCAGCGCATGATCGCCGGCGTCGAGAGCTTCCCACTCCTCGCTGTGCCGTTCTTCATCCTAGCCGGCAATCTCATGAACATCGCCGGCGTGACCGGCCGCATCTACGCCTTCGCCGTCGATCTCGTCGGCTGGATGCGCGGCGGCCTCGCACAGGTGAACATTGTCGGCTCCGTTGTCTTCTCCGGGATGTCCGGCACCGCCGTCGCCGACGCCGCCGGCATCGGCACCATCGAGATCAAGGCCATGAAGGATCACGGCTACCCCGTCGAGGTCGCCGTCGGCGTCACGGCGGCGTCCGCCACCCTCGGCCCGATCATCCCCCCGTCACTACCGTTCGTCATCTACGGCATGATGGCCAACGTCTCGATCGGCGCGCTCTTTCTCGGCGGCATCATCCCCGGCGTCGTCATGACGCTCATGATGATGATCACGGTCGCAATCTTCGCCCGGCTTCGCGGCTGGGGTTCGGACGCGCCCTTCCAGTTGAGCCGCGTTGCACGCGCCGCCGTCGAAGTCGCCGTCGTTCTCGTGTTCCCGCTGGCGGTAATCTTCCTCGAGCGCATCGGCATTCCGCAGAATGCCGCCATATTCATCGCGCTCGGCGTCGTGCTGGCATTGGACTACGTATTCCGCTTTTCTGCCGTCATGGCGCTGATGACGCCCGTGATCCTGATCGGCGGCATGACACTCGGCTGGTTCACACCCACCGAAGCCGCGGTGGCCGCAGTCATGTGGTCGCTGTTTCTCGGCCTCGTCCGCTACCGCACGATGACCTTCGCGACGGTGGCGAAAGCGACCTTCGACACCATCGAGACAACGGCGAGCGTACTCTTCATCGTCACCGCCGCCTCCATCTTCGCCTGGCTGCTGACGGTTTCGCAGGCGGCACAACTGTTGGCGGATTTCATCCTCGGGCTGACCACGAACAAGTGGGTCTTCCTCATCCTCGTCAACATCCTGATGCTGCTCGTCGGCTGCTTCCTCGACACCATCGCCGCCATCACCATCCTGGTGCCGATCCTGCTGCCGATCGTCCTCAAGATGGGGATCGACCCGATCCACTTCGGCCTCATCATGACGCTGAACCTGATGATCGGCCTGCTGACACCACCGATCGGCATGGTGATCTTCGTGCTGTCGCGCATATCGAAGCTGTCGATCGAGGCGACCACGCTCGCGATCTCACCCTGGCTCCTGCCGCTGTTCGCGGCTCTCATCGCCATTACCTTCATCCCCGAAATCACGCTGTGGCTACCGCGCCAGATGGGAGTGGTGAAATGACGGACACCGCACGCGCCGCCACCCTCTATGCCGCAGAGGACCTCCGCGTCGTCGACCGGCCCTTGGGCCCGCTCGCGCGCGGCATGGTCCGCATCGCCTTCGGTGCCGGCGGCATCTGCGGCTCCGACATGCACTACTTCCGGCACGCGCGAACCGGCGATTTCGTAGTCACCTCGCCGCTCGTTCTCGGCCATGAAATCGCCGGCACCGTAGCCGCGGTCGGTGACGGCGTGAGCGGCATCGCCGTCGACGACCGTGTTGCCGTCAATCCGTCGCGCTGGTGCGAGACGTGCCCGAACTGCCGCGCCGGCCGCCACAATCTCTGCGACAACATCTACTTCATGGGCTCGGCGTCCAAGACGCCGCACATGCAGGGCGGATTCTCATCCCTGTTCGACGCCGTGCCAGCCCAATGCGTGAAGCTGCCCGCGCACGTTTCACTCGAAGCTGCCGCGCTTGCGGAACCCATGGCCGTGTGCCTGCACGCCGTCGCGCGCGCCGGCGACATACGCGGCCTCCGCGGCCTCGTAATCGGCGCCGGTCCCATCGGCCTTCTCACCATGCGCCTCGCGGAGCGCGCCGGCCTCGCCACCTGCGCCGTCGCTGACATCGCACCGTCCACACTCGCCTTCGCAAGAAAGCTCGGCGCCTCCGAAACGTTCGACGTCGCCTCTAGCCCCGACAGCCTCGTGTCGGCAGCCAGGGCGAACCCCTTCGATGTCGTCTTCGAAGCCTCCGGAACCGGCGCGGGCCTCGCCTCGGCAGTTGCAGCCGCTCGTCGCGGGGGCACGATCGTCCAGATCGGCAACTTGCCGGGCGGTTCGATACCGTTTCCGGCCAATGCCGTCATGGCAAAGGAACTGTCGCTCCATGGCACGTTCCGTTTCGGCCGCGAGTTCGACGAAGCCGTCCGCCTGATTTCGTCCGGCGCGTTCGATCCGACCGAGATCGTCACCGCGCGTCGCTCCCTCGCCGACGCTCCGGCCGCCGTACGCCTCGCCCTCGACCGCACCCAGAGCATGAAAGTGCTGCTCGTCGCCGACTGACGGAGAATGAAATGTTGGAAACGTGGCGCTGGTTCGGACCGTCCGACGTCGTCGGTCTCAAAACCATCAGGCAGGCCGGCGCGACCGGCGTCGTCACCGCCCTCCACCACATCCCCTATGGCGTCGTCTGGACCCCAGAGGAGATCAAGAAGCGCAAGGCCGAAATCGCGGCCGATCCTTCCCTCGGCCTCCATTGGGCCGTCGTCGAAAGCCTGCCGATTCACGAGCGCGTCAAACTCGGCGAAGGCGATCTGACGGAGATCTTCGACAACTACCGCGCCTCCATGCGCAACCTCGCCGCAGCCGGCATCCGCACCATCTGCTACAATTTCATGCCCGTGCTCGACTGGACGCGCACCGATCTCTACTGGCCACTCGCCGGTGGCGGTTCGGCGCTCCGTTACGAGGCAGCGAAGTTCTGCGCATTCGATTGCTTCATGCTTCAGCGCAAAGGCGCAGAGGCAGAGTACGCGCCTGATCTCCTCGCCAAGGCGCGCACCTGGTACGACCGAGCCTCCGAATCCGACAGGGACCTTCTCGTCGCCAACATCAACGCCGGCTTGCCCGGCGCCTACGACCGCTATGACATTGCCGGCTTCCGTAACCTCCTCGCCCGCTACGACGGCATGGACCGCGCCACGCTGCGTGCGCACTTCGTCCGCTTCCTGAAAGAGATCATGCCGACCGCCGAAGAGCTCGGCATGCGCTTCGCCGTCCACCCCGACGATCCGCCGCGCTCGCTGTTCGGCCTTCCCCGTATCGTCTCCTCCGCCGACGACCTCCGCTTCCTGTTCGACGCCGTGCCCTCGGTCGCCAACGGCCTCACGTTCTGCACCGGCTCGCTCGGTGCCGGCGCACACAACGCCGTGGAAGCCATGGCGCGCGAGTTCGCTCCGCGCACGCATTTCGTCCACCTCCGCAACGTCACCAAAGAGGCGGACGGGTCTTTCTACGAAGCCGAGCACCTGAAAGGCGACACCGACATGGTCGCCGTCGTCGCAGCCCTGCTCGCCGAAGAGGACCGCCGCCGCAAGGCCGGAGGCGACTTCGCGAATATCCCATTCCGCCCCGATCACGGACACGAATTGCTCGACGATGTCGGCAAGGGCTCGTTCCCTGGCTACAGCGCCATCGGCCGCCTCAAGGGCCTCGCCGAGATCCGCGGCGTGATCGCGGCCCTGACCGCGCGCCACGCCGCGTGAAAGCCCATCGGCTGGAAGCGGCTTCTTCGGTCACCACAAGAATCAGACAGCGTCAGGAAAGAACTGACGCCAAAGGCGACACGTAGCCGAGGACGTCGCGCAAGCGCGCCCCGTCCGGAGTGCGCCGAAGCACCATCCGGCGCTTCGATCAGCGCACTTGAGGACAGAAAATGGTGGAAGGGGTTTCCACTTCATTTCCGTTCGACACCGTTCGCACCCGTTTCGCAACACTATGAAAATGAGCCTTTTATCGAGACTTCCATTCGCGAACGTCCTGGCATGTCCGCTGCAATCCGCTCTTAATGGTGGGGTAACAGGTGGGGTTCGTTGGCGCACCCCACCAGCACGACCGGGGAGGTGGCGATGGCAGGGCGGCAACTATCGAAGCTGACGGCGCTGGAGGTAAAGCGGCTCACAAAACCTGGCCGGCATTCAGACGGCGGCGGGTTGTATCTCGTTATCGACACCGCCAAGAATGACGGCGACACCCCGTCCAAGCGGTGGGTGTTCATGTACCGACGCAAGAGCGACGGACGGCGCTCCGAGATGGGCTTGGGCGGCCTCGTCAATGTCAGTCTCGCCAGAGCCCGGGAATTGGCTCAAGAGGCACGAGCCACCATCGCCGGGGGCCACGACCCCATCCGAGCACGGGACGCCTCTAAAGCATCCGTGCAGACCATCCCGACCTTCCTCGAAGCGGCCAACGCCTACATTGCGGCCAAGGAACCCGGCTGGCGGAACGAGAAGCACCGCTACCAGTGGCGGCAGACCGTGGACACCTATTGCGCAGCGATCGCATCCCGGCCGGTCAATGAGATCACGACCGACGACGTGCTGGCCGTCCTGCAACCCATCTGGCGGAGCAAGGCAGAAACTGCCGCCCGCGTCCGGGGCAGGATTGAACACGTTCTTGATGCAGCGGCGGCAGCCGGCCACCGATTAGGCGAGAACCCGGCGCGCTATCGCGGCCACCTTCGCCATCTACTGCCAGATCGCATCAAGCTACAGCGAGGCCACCATCCCGCCCTGCCTTGGAAAGAACTGCCGGCATTCGTCACCGAGCTTCGCACCCGCGAGTCCGTAACCGCACTTGCACTCGAATTCTGCATTTTGACGGCAAGCCGCACCACCGAAGTTCTCCAAGCACAGTGGACCGAGTTCGACCTTGATGCCGCGGTGTGGACCATTCCACCCCAGCGCATGAAAGCCGGAATGGAGCATCGCGTCCCACTCTCACCCCGGGCAATGGAAATCCTGTCCACCCTCGGGGCGTCCAAGATCGGTGCCTTCGTCTTCCCATCGAACCGGGCTAACAAGCCACTATCGGCCATGACCATGCTGATGCTCTTGCGTCGCATGGGGCACCCGAACATTACCGTTCACGGCTTCCGGTCCACATTCCGCGACTGGTGCGACGATGCGACGAATTACCCGCGCGAGATCGCAGAGGCTGCAATTGCCCATCGTGTCGGCAGCGACGTGGAACGTGCCTACGCACGCGGCGACCGGCTCGAAAAGCGGCGCGCACTCATGGAAGCATGGGCCAACTACTGCAACCAGAAACCCGGCAACGTCGTCCCGATGTCCCGGCCAGCGTGAACCCCTCAATCAGTGGAGTACCGAACATGCCGACCGCCTACGACCTCGAAAAGCAGCACAAGCGCGCCGCGTTCGAAAGCCTTATGGCAGAATGGCGAATGGTGACGGCAGCAATCCGGCTGAACGAAGCCGAGACCGGGGAAGACTCTGCCCGCTTCCGCCGCGATTGCGCCCGACAGGCCGAACTCCGGGACCAGATCGTCAGTCACCCAACCCGGGACATCGCCAACATCTTGCCGAAGCTCGAAGTGCTCGAAATGACGCTGAAAGAAGCGCACGACGGCTACCCGGACAACGACCGGCCGGAACTGGCGATGATCGGCTGCATACGCGACGACCTCTTGCGCCTCGAATACTGCCGTGATTTCCGCCCCACGCCCGAAATCGCAGCCGCCTGATTTCCCCCCTACTTTTTCAAACCGGCGACTGTGTGCGGATGGGCACGGTCGCCTTTTTGATTTCCTTTGATTGTCTACACCTCCCAGCCATCATGCCCTGCTCCCCTGATCCGAGGCCAGGCGCAAGTTTCGAATCCGGCTATTTCCAAACTCTCGAATGGAGACGAGGACATGGCACGGAAAGGCAAATCAACCGAGGAGATCATCGCGGCGCTTCGCGAAGCGGAGGTGCGGATC
>DAOMWV010000041.1:0-16996 GCA_035436725.1 Hyphomicrobiaceae bacterium | reverse complement strand
AAGGCGTCCTCGCCGACATCGCCGCGCAGCTTGCGCTGATGGCGGGTTGGGAAACCGGTCGTGGCGATGCAGACGTCGACGTTTCCGATCGGCATGTCGCAAGTGGAACTCGAGGCCAAGATCGCGGCCATGCGGCAGGCGAACACGGAAGGGCGTTCGCTCGGCTTTGTGATCGAGTTGAAAAGTGCGCCGGGACATGCCGTCGGCATGGTCGGGGCGCACGTGCGCGAGGATGGACAGGTCGAACTCGGCTACCACCTCGATCCCGCACTGTGGGGACAGGGTCTCATGACGGAGGCCGTCGCCATGGTCGCGGACACGGTGTTTGCGCTCACACGGGTCGATTCCGTCATGGCCGGAGTGAAACCCGACAATCTCGGCTCGCGCCGTGTGCTCGAGAAGGCCGGGTTCATCGCCGACGGCGGCTACGAGCACGAAAGCCCGCTCTGGGGACGCTATGCCGTCAAACGCTACAGGCGACCACGCGAGAAGATCTCGCCGCTGGTGTCAGCCCTGGAGCGGTTCGGTCGACCGGTGCCGGAGATGGCGTTCGACCTCTGCGGTCGCGTCTAGTCCGAAGCCCTTCACCCGACGCCCGATCTGGCCCTGCGGCACCGGCCGGCACATTCCGTGCCGCCCGGATGCGGCGCGCCGGTGCGTGCCCGATCCCCAATGCAAACCCCACTTTATCGGAGACAGTCCCATGACCGTCACACTGACCACGAAAACCATTTGCCGCGCCCTCGCAGGTGTTCGCGATGCAGCCGCCCGGGCGGTGCGCAACCGCGGGCGCGCACACGACGATCTCGGTTGTTGATGCGGGACCAGAGGAGGGGGACGTGGGACAGCTCATGACGCGGCGGCTCGTTCTGAGGCCGCTCAGAGGCGAAGACAGCGAGCCGATCTGCCGGCTGATGAAAAACTTCGAGGTGCGGCGCTGGCTGATCCGGCCACCGGAGCCCTACACGCGCCTCGACGCGGACGCTTTCATCGAGACGGCACATGCGAAGCGGAAATCGGCGGAGCACTGCTTTCTGGCGATCACGCTGGCCGACGGCAAGGACTTCGTCGGCCTGATCGCGGTCGAACCGGGGGAGGGCGGGCCGGAACTCGGTTACTGGCTCGGCCAGTCCTACTGGGGGCGCGGGCTCATGACCGAAGCCGCGCGCGTGGTCGCCCGGAAGTTCTTTGCCAAGCCGGTGAATAATGTCCTGCGCGCCGGCTACATTTCTGGTAATGAGGCGTCGGCCGCGATCCAGCGCAAGCTCGGCTTCCAGATCGTCGGAAACAGGCGCAAGGCGAGCCGGCCGCTCGGGCACGACGTGTGGTGCGTCGAGACGCAGCTGACCAGGGCGCACTACGAAGCTTTCAAGTCATGAAATTTCTCGACCAGGCCAAGATCTACATCCGCTCCGGCGACGGCGGGAACGGCTGCGTCGCATTCCGGCGCGAGAAGTTCATCGAGTTCGGCGGACCGAACGGCGGCAATGGCGGACGCGGCGGAGACGTGTGGGTCGAGTGTGTCGACAATCTCAACACGCTCATCGACTACCGCTATCACCAGCACTTCTACGCCAAGAACGGCCGCCCGGGCATGGGGCAGGAGCGCGCCGGGCAGGACGGCGAAGACATGACCATCAAGGTGCCGCCGGGTACTCAGATCTATGCCGACGACCAGGAGACGCTGCTCGCCGACCTCGTGCAGGTCGGGGATCGCGTGCGCCTCTTGAAGGGGGGCAATGGCGGCTTCGGAAACGCGCATTTCAAGACCTCGACGAACCGCGCGCCACGCCATGCCAATCCCGGCCAGCCGGGCACCGAAATGGCGATCTGGCTCAGGCTGAAGCTGATCGCGGATGCGGGGCTCGTCGGGCTGCCGAACGCCGGCAAGTCGACGTTTCTCGCAGCCGTGACCGCAGCCAAACCGAAGATCGCGCCTTACCCGTTCACGACGCTGCATCCCAATCTCGGCGTCGTGCGTGCGGGAGAAGTAGACTTCGTGCTCGCCGACATTCCGGGGCTCATCGAAGGTGCGCACGACGGCGCGGGGCTCGGCACGCGTTTTCTCGGTCACATCGAACGCTGCCGCGTTCTGCTGCATCTGGTTGACGCGACAGAGGAGGACGTCGGCAAGGCGTACCGGACCGTGCGCGCCGAACTGAAAGCGTTCTCGCCGGAACTCGCGAAAAAGAAGGAAATCGTCGCGTTGTCGAAATGCGATGCGCTGACCGAGGACGTGATTGCGGAGAAGAGCGCCGAGCTGCAGAAGGCGTCCCGCAAGAAGCCGCTCGTGGTGTCGGCGGTGTCGGGTCAGGGCGTGAAGGACGCGCTCTTCGCGTTGACGCGGGAGATCGGCCGGGCGCAGACGGCGGAGGCTGCCGAGAACGCTCCGCCGCCGGACAAGTGGGCTCCGTGACGACGGCGCTCGCCCGTGCCTGTCGTCTAGCGACACGGTGACAGTTGGAAAATAGTTCGCAGGTCTGATCGCAATGACTGCTACTTCCCCCCGCAGAGAATGGACGAACGCCAAGCGGATCGTGGTCAAAATCGGATCCGCACTGCTCGTCGACAGCGCGAGTGGCCGGCTCCGTTCGACGTGGCTCAATTCGCTCGCCGACGATGTCGCGGGCCTGATCGCCGATGGCAAGGACGTCGTACTCGTCTCCTCCGGCGCGATCGCGCTCGGCCGGCACGTTCTCGGTCTGCCACGACGCGCACTCGAACTCGAGGAAAGCCAGGCTGCGGCCGCGGTGGGGCAGATTTCATTGGCTGCCGCGTACCGCGACGTCTTCTCGGCGCGCGGGCACACGGTCGCGCAGGTGCTGCTGACGCTCGGCGATACAGAAGAACGGCGCCGCTATCTCAACGCACGCCGGACGATCGACACGCTGCTCGCACGCAAGGCCGTCCCCGTCGTGAACGAGAACGATACGGTGGCGACGACCGAAATCCGCTATGGCGACAACGACCGGCTTTCGGCCCGCGTCGCCAGCATGATAACGGCCGACGTTCTCGTGCTGCTGTCGGACATCGACGGGCTCTATACGGCACCACCGGGAACGGACAAGAGCGCACGCCGTATCGACGAGGTGCGTGCGATCACGGCCGAAATCGAGGCCATGGCGGGAGGCGCGGCCTCGGCGTTCTCGAGGGGCGGGATGAAGACAAAGATCGAGGCGGGCAAGATCGCACTCGCGTCAGGAACGCACATGGTGATCGCGTCGGGGCAACGGATCAATCCGCTGCGCCAGCTCGTCGAGAATGCCCCCTCGACTTGGTTCCTCGCACAGTCCGATCCGGTCGCCGCGCGCAAGCGGTGGATCGCGGGACAGCTCGACGCACTCGGCGTCATTTATCTCGATCAAGGGGCGGAAAAGGCTCTGGCCAGCGGCAAGAGCTTGCTGCCGGCAGGTGTCACCCGCGTCGAAGGGCATTTCGAACGCGGCGATGCGGTGGTGTTGCGCGGCACGTCCGGGACCGAACTCGGCCGTGGGCTCGTCGCCTATTCCAGCGAGGATGCCCTGCGGATCATCGGCAAGAAAAGTTCCGAGATCGCCGAGATTCTGGGCCCCGACTTCCGGACCGAAATCGTCCATCGTGACGACATGGCGCTCAGCCGAAGCTGACAGCCGGATCCGCGCCGAACGAGGAAGCGGCCGTGGCCGCTCCCGCGTTCTGGTTTGTGGATGGCAGGCTATGGCGCCCGACGCAATCAGCGCAGGCGGAAGACCGACTGGCCTGAACGCTCGCTACGCTCCTGAGCTACGCGGATCGTCTTCTGCCGCTCCATGGCAGCAAGGCGACGGATCGCGTCCTCGACGGTTTCGTTGGGCCGCAACTTGGTCGACCCCTTGCCGGCCACCTGGATGATCGTCTCGGACGAAACGACCTTTCCGCCCTGCTGCCGGTTCGCGGTCGCGGAATTGCTGGCTGCCGCACTACGCGTGACACGTGCCGGTGACGCGGCCTTAGCGGGCGTAGCGCTCGGCGTAGCCGACGCGACGGCGACTGGCGCTGTGACCGGCGCCGATGGTGCAGCGCCGCCGCCTGCAGCCGCAAAGGCCTGGTCGAGGGAGGCGAACTGTCCCATGTACCCCTTCACCGGTGCGTAGGAGCGCCCCTTCGAGTAGGTCGCTTCCGCCTTGGTGGGTGCCTCGACGACACGCACATGCAACGTCGCGACACCGCCCATGCCAAGTGCGGCCGCAGCCGCACGCGAGAGGTCCAGTTTCCGGTCGCCCCAGTAGGGGCCGGCATTGTTGATGCGAACCTTCACGGCCTTGCGTGTTCCCGGGTGCCAGACGAGGAGCTTGGTCCCGTTGGGGTAGATCGGGCTCGCGGCATTGTCCGGTGCCCAGGCGCGGAAGTATTCGCCCGACGACGTCAGATTGGACGGATTGAAGCGATCCCTGCGGGCGTCGTCGTAGAACGACGCCTTAACCGTCGTCGTCTTTCCGACGAGGCGGCGCGTTTCCTCCAGTGTCTTCACGGTGTGGCACACGCCATTGAAACAGTAGGTGCGGCCGGGGGTCTTTGCGGTTGCGGCCGGGATGGCTGCGAAGACAAATGCCGCAGTTGCCAGGACGGTCGTTACGCGATGCATGCTTTACCTCTCGCTGTTCCGCGCGGTGGCGCGGTCGTCGTGGGGAGCGAGGCGTCATGCCAGCGCTCCGAACAGGCGCAACCTGCCGCCGGCCCGATGGGGCGGAAGCAGGTCAACGCGCTGCCATGACGTCGAGATGCGTCGCGGTCGAGACGTGGTTAGGGCACGTGGTTAATATTGATCGGCGAGCAATTGGAATGCCCTTGAAATCGCTCGCCAAAATCGGTGGCCTGCGACAATTTGCGCATCTTATCCACAGGCAGTGGAAAGTGCGTCAGCGCTCGTCTTCCGCGACCGCTTCTGCCCACGGATGGTTCGGGTCCGCCGCACCCTCGTTGCGCGAGCGCTCGCGACGCACGGCACCGGCGACCGTAAACGGGAATGGATAGGGGACCGGCTCAGCCTCGATCGTCGGGAAGGCTTCGGCGAGCGCCGCACGGCTCCGCGCATCCAGCCGGCGATCCACCGCCACGACAGGGCCGCCGGAGACGTCGACGCGCGGCATCGCGAAGGCCGTGTCGAGGTCGATGCCGAATTCGGAGACGAGCGCGAGCAGCTGGAACACGGCCGGTATGATCTTGCGGCCGCCGCAACCACCGACAGCCATCTCAGTGCCGTTGCCCGACATGATGGCCGGCGCATAGTTCGCCAGAGCGCGTCGCGACGGGGCGAGGCCGTTAGGGCCGCCGGAAGGGTTGAACCAGTTGACGCCGTTGTTCATGAGGATGCCGGTCTTCGGTAGCACGATGCGCGCTCCGAACAGCGACAGGATCGTCTGCGTGAGGGCAACCATGTTGCCGTCGCGATCGACGACAGAGATGTGCGTCGTGCACGTCGGCGCCGTCCGGTCTCCGGCATCGCCCATCTCCTTCAGGCGATGCGCCCAGGCTTCGCGCAGTGCGCCGGCGTAGGCGACCCAGGTGTCCGGACCGGGCGCGGTCCGCGCCTTGCGCTTTCCGGCATCAAGCGTGCGGAAGGCCATGGCCAGTGTCGGTCCGCCGTTCAGTTCGGGGAGAACATGAATTGTATGACCGGCGTGCTCGATCTTCAGCGGGTCCGGCGTCCGGACTTCGGTCTTCTTCATGTCGTCGAGCGAGACGCAGCCGCCGAGAGACTTGATATCGGCGACGAGCGCGCGAGCGAGCGGGCCGTTCGTCATCGTGGCGACGCCGTCTTCGGCGAGCGCGCGCAGGGATTTCGCGAGTGCGGGCATTGCCAGTTTCAGGTTGCCGCCGCCCGATGCAGCCAGTGGCGGCGTCGGGATCATGCCGTTCGGCAGGAAGCGCTCGCGAGCACCCTTGTCTCTTGCGAGATCGGACTGGGCGGATGCGATCATCATCATCGTGTTCCAGTCGACGACGAGGCCATCTTCGGCGAGGTCGACCGCGGGCGCCAGCAAGGCGCGCCAGTCCTTGCGGCCGAACGTACCGTGAGCGCGTGCGAGACCGTGGGCCATCGTCGGCGGGCACACCGCCGTCGCGCCGGTCGTGTTGCGGTTCCCTTCGACCATGGGCCAGCCGAAGAGGTCGCTGTCCTTGCCCTTGACGACAGGATAGTTTGCCGGGTCCAGCGCACCAGGTGATACCGGACCGAAATCGAAGCAGCTGACCTTGCCGCTTTTGCCGTCGCGAACCAGCATCGCACCGACACCGCCGATGCCACTCATCCACGGCTCGACGACGCCGATCGCCATAGCAGTCGCCACGGCCGCATCGACAGCATGTCCGCCCTCCTTCAGGACGCGCGCACCGATTTCAGAGGCGAGACGGTTTTGTGAGACGACGATCCCGCCGCGCGAACGCACAGAGGGCTTGCGGCTTTCATGACGCCGGGAAAGATACGGTGATACGAGTGTCTGCCGTTCCGCTTCAGCCATGTCCGCCGGTCCCTTGCCATACCCATCAGGTTGTCGATGGCGACAGCAAAGCGGAGGGCCGGGACGATCACAAGCTCTGCGACTTCATAGGTGAGCTGCCGATCGGAGGGCTCCGGGGCACGCGAGCACCCGCTGGTGCGCCATGGACCCAGCGATCGAGAAGCTGCATCAGTTCAGACGGCTCGAATGGTTTGGCCAGGTAATCGTCCATGCCGGCGTCGAGGCAACGGCGGCGATCCTCTGCGAAGGCGTTGGCGGTCAGGGCCACGATCGGCGGCAACTCGAAGCGATTGCCGGCGGCGTCGGACGCCAGGGCACGGATCTCACCGGCAGCCGTGAACCCATCCATCACAGGCATGTGCAGGTCCATCAGGATGATGTCGCACCTGATATCCTTTCCACCGAGGGACGCCCGCACGAACTCCACCGCTTCGCGGCCATTTCGCACATGCGTGACCTCGGCGCCGGCTTTCTCGAGCATGCGAAGCGCGAGCAGTGCGTTGATTTCGTTATCCTCGACCAGAAGGACGTGGCAGCGCATCCCTGGAGCGGCGGCGGCATCCGGCTCACGGTCGTCCGCGGTGGCGACAGCGAGATCCGACGAACCCGCCCCGGTGCACTGGCGAAGGAGAGCCGCGGGCCGCACCGGGCGCGTCAGATAGAGGCTCGCACCTGCGGCGCGGTAGGCCTCGAAACTGCTTCGTGCTCCGGGATCGACCACTGCCATGACGCGGGGGATCGATACGTCCGGCCGCGTGGCAATGGCTGACCAGATCGAGCGCAGTTCAGACGGGGCGCACCCTTCGACGGCCACGACGGCGGAGAACGGTACACCCTCCGTCGCAGCTGCTGCGATGAGGTGCGCTGCATGTGCGGGCGATGCCCGTTCGACCGGGATACCGTTGCCCTCGAACGTGAGCTGTGCCGCATGTGCCTCGCAGCCGTCGCTGCCGACGATGAGAACATGATCGTCACCGGCACAGGCCACGGTCTGGCGCGGTGCGTCCGCACCGACGGCCGCATCGAGTGCAATGACGGCGATGAAGGTCGAGCCCTTGTCCTGGCGCGAGGACACCATGATGTCGCCACCCATCGCGCGCGCGAGCCGACGCGAGATCGCAAGTCCAAGGCCGGTGCCGCCGTGGCGACGATGAATGGCGGCGTCACCCTGTTCGAATTCCATGAAGAGCGTGCGCAGACGCTCGGGCGGGATGCCAATACCGGTGTCGGAAATGGTGATGGCGACACCCACCGATCCGGGTGGTGCCATGCCGAGTGGCGTTCGCCCGGCTCGCTCGACCCTCACGACGACGCCACCCTGCTCCGTGAACTTGATGGCGTTGCCGAGGAGATTGAGAACGATCTGGCGCACGCGGACCTCGTCGCCGACCATCAGTGCGGGCAACGACGGGTCGATCGCCCAGGCGAGCGATATACGCTTCTCGAACGCACGCGCGGCCAGCAGTTCGACCACAGACTGGATACAGTCCTCGAGACTGAAACTGCGGCTTTCGAGTTCGAGCTTGCCGGCTTCGATCTTCGAGAAATCGAGAATCTCATCGATCAATGCAAGCAGCGTGCGGGCGGATTGCTCGATGGCGCCGACGTAGGTCGTCTGTTCCGGCGACAGCGCCGTTTCCTTGACGAGGCCGGTCATGCCGAGAATGCCGTTCATCGGCGTGCGGATCTCGTGGCTCATGGCCGCAAGGAAGCGCGACTTGGCGCGATTGGCGGCTTCGGCCTGGTCACGCGCGTCGGCGAGTTCTGCCTCCTGGCGGCGGCGCTCGGTCACGTCGCGGCCGACCAGCTGGGTTTCGGCGACGCCACTTGCCGTGGCCACGACATGTTCTTCGAAGTCGAACCAGCGCGGGCCGGAAGCGGTGGCAATCTCCTGGACATACCGCTGGTGACGCACAGATCCCGTGGGATCGAGAGGGGCCGGAAACTCACCCGTTACGACGGCGGGCGCGAACGGCTTGCCGACAAGTTCGGCGACAGATTTCGAGACGGCGGAGCAGACGGCCGCGTTGACGAAAGTGACGAGACCCGTGGCATCGCGGCGTACGATCAGGTCCTGCTGGCTTTCCAGAAGGTTGCGGTATCGCGCCTCGCTTTCCCGTATTTCCCAGGCGATGTCGCTCAGGTGTTCGAGTTCGTGGAGGCGACGCAGCTTCGCAAGCCGCGTGCCGATGCGGCCGCGCTCACGAATTAGCGTGCGTTTTCGATATTCGGACACGAGGCAATTACTGCGCTATTTTTCCGGCTTCTGGTCAGACACAGGCAACCACACCGCGCTTGACAATCGCTTACCCGGAATGGCCGCTATTGACGCAATGGCGGTGGATCGGCTCCCGTCCGCCGTGACAGTGTCCCGGAATGCGACACCAGATCAGGCCGCGTTGACCACGCAGGAAAAGATGGAACGAGACATGACCTCCCCTCGCGGACCACTCGACGGCATCGTCATCATCGAACTTGCCGGAATCGGACCAGCGCCCTTCGCGGCCATGCTGCTCGCCGACATGGGCGCCCGCGTGATCCGCGTGGACCGTATGGACGACGCCGATCTCGGCCTGCCCGGACGCGAGCCGAAGTTCGACGTGCTCGGGCGGGGACGGCAGTCGATCGGCATCGACATGAAAAACCCCGAAGGCATCGCGCTCGTGAAACGGCTCGCAAGTACGGCCGATGCCCTGATCGAAGGTTTTCGGCCAGGCGTGATCGAACGCCTCGGCCTCGCACCAGAAGTTTTGCTTGCACTCAATCCCCGGCTCGTGATCGGACGCATGACCGGATTCGGTCAGGATGGCCCGATGTCGCCGCGGGCCGGGCACGACATCAACTACATCGCGCTCGCCGGTGTGCTGCACGCGATCGGCCGTAGAGGTGAGGCGCCCGTCCCTCCTCTCAATCTCGTCGGGGACTTTGGCGGCGGTGGCATGATGCTGGCTTTCGGCGTCGTCGCCGGAATCCTGTCGGCGCAACGGACCGGACGCGGGCAGGTCGTGGACGCGGCGATGGTCGACGGCGCGGCGTATCTGATGGCGATGATGTTCGGTTTCCGGTCGGCCGGACAGTGGAACGACGAGCGTGGCGCGAACATTCTCGATACGGGCTCGCCCTGGTACGACGTCTACGAGACTTCGGATGGCAAGTGGCTGTCTGTCGGTGCGATCGAAAAGAGGTTCTATGCGGCGTTGCTCGACGGCCTCGGGCTCAAGGACGCTCGTCTGCCGAAGCAATACGACCGGTCCGGGTGGCCCGAGCTCAGGGCGCAATTTGCGGCTGTCATCAAGACGAAGACGCGTGACGAGTGGGCGGCGATCTTCGCCGATCGCGACGCCTGCGTCGCCCCTGTGCTGTCGCTCGACGAAGTCGCACAGCATCCGCACATGAAAGGGCGGGGCACGCTCGTTGCCCGCGACGGGGTCCTCCAGCCGGCGCCTGCACCGCGCTTTTCCGAGACACCGGGGCAGATCGGTCAGTCCGCGCGTCAGCCAGGACAGGACACCGACGCCGTTCTCATGGCGGCTGGGCTCGGCGCGGACGACATTGCGCGGTTGCGCCGAAGCGGGGTTGTCGGCGGCCGTGTCGGCGGGTCACAGTAGAGTCGAAAGCCACATTCAGAAGATACGAGGCCTAAACGCATGGATTTCAGCTTCTCCGACGCGCAGCAGGAAATTGCGGACGCGATCGCAAAATTCATGGGTGACTTCGGCGACGATTACTGGCGCGGGCTCGACGAGAGCGGCGAGTTCCCGCACGCGTTTCACGGGGCCCTCGCCAAGGCGGGATGGCTCGGCGTGGCGATGCCCGAGGAGTTCGGCGGCGCAGGCCTCGGCATCACGGAAGCTGCGATCATGATGCAGCAGATTGCCCAGTCCGGCGCGGGCTTTTCGGGTGCTTCCGCCGTCCACATGAACATCTTCGGCCTCAACCCCGTCGTCGTGTTCGGCAATGCCGACCAAAAGCGGCGCGCACTGCCGCCGTTGATCGCGGGCGAACACAAGGCCTGCTTCGCGGTAACGGAGCCGAATGTCGGCCTCGATACTACGCGACTCAAGACGCGCGCAGTGCGTGACGGCGACACATACATCGTATCCGGCCAGAAAATCTGGATCTCGACGGCGCAGGTCGCGTCCCACGTCCTGCTGCTGGCGCGGACAACGCCGCTCGAAGAGGTGAAAAAGCCGACGCACGGGCTGTCGCTGTTCTACACGCCGCTCGATCGCACCTTCGTCGAGGTGCGTGAGATCGACAAGATGGGGCGCGCGGCGGTCGATTCGAATCAGGTGTTTTTCGACCGGCTTCCCGTTCCGGCCGCCGACCTCATCGGCGAGGAAGGGCGTGGCTTCGAATACATCCTGCACGGCATGAACCCCGAGCGCATTCTCATTGCAGCAGAAGCTGTTGGGCTCGGACGTGCTGCGATCAGGCGGGCGGCGGCGTATGCAAACGAGCGCGTGGTCTTCGGCCGCGCCATTGGAAAGAACCAGGCCATCCAGCATCCGCTCGCGAAGCGCTATGCGGAACTGGAAGCGGCCAATCTCATGGTGTTCAAGGCGGCGACGCTCTACGACGCGGGAAAGCCGTGCGGCGTCGAGGCGAATGCCGCAAAATATCTGGCGGCGGAGGCGTGCTTTGGAGCGTGCGAGACCGCGATCATGTGCCATGGCGGCATGGGCTTCGCCAAGGACTTCCACGTCGAGCGGTATCTGCGAGAGAGCTTCATACCGCGGCTGACTCCCGTCAGCCGCGAACTGATCCTGTCGTTCATCGCCGAGCGGGCGCTCGGCTTGCCGAAGAGCTACTGAGCAGCCTTTAACTGACGAGCGAGCGTCACGCCGCCTTGCGCATCGGTGCGGCCGGCGTGCACATCGAAGCCGCTATCCGGTCGACGACGACAGCCCAGTCGCGCGGGACGTCGGATGTCGGAAGACCGAAAGCCTTCAAGGCGTCGGCGGGTTTTCCACCGTCGCGGAAAAGGCGCGCGCACACGGCGCGGGCGTAACCCTGGGACTGTTCCCACTGGGCGGGATTGGCGTGATTGGGAGTCATGGTACTAACCTCGCAAGGTTTGAAGGCATCCGGACCATGTTCCGACGAGAGGGCGGCAGATGCTGCGAGCGCTCGGACATCGCTACGCGAAACCATGAAATGCGATATCTGGAGTGACTGCCAGTCTACGCTCTCAGCATCTGCCTTTCCTCGGGAGGCGGGGAGATTCGCCTCCAATTCCGTCGGATCCAAATCCACCGGCCCGATCTTCGATCGATGCGGAGCCGGCACGTACTGCCTAAGATGACGCTACCTGGACACTGGCGATACGCCGCCTACACACACGAACGCCTTACGCAACACACCCGATACGAAACGCTGAACGCTACGCTTACTGAAGACGAACTCTACGAACCGACTGCGACGATTCCGCGACACAAAAACAAACGCGGAAAGTTATCAACACAAGTTCGCCACACGGTTCACGCGACGCAACCTTTACCGATCTCTTTCGACCCTGATGCGCTCAAGAACACGAGACGCCGCATCACCCAGAGACTGCCACTCACGCAACTCGTTACTCGAACCAGCCACCACCGAACGTTCTTCATCGGCGGCCTTACGCAACTCGACGCCGTACGCGCCAGGCAACACGACACGCTTCGGAAACGCGAAACGAACCTCTTCCGATACTCTCTCGATCACACTCATCGAGAACTCCACTCGACCTTACGCACGCACACGATACCAACCGACACCGACTCAACGCGACGCAACCGACACATCCCGAATACGCCGGGGGACCTGAACGCACTTCAACGCGACATTCACCGAACTTGCAGGAACGCGGAACTCTCAGCCCGACAACGCGGTTACAAAACTTCAGTTCAGACGCGCCCGACGAATTGCAGCTGAAAAACTGTCGCTACGCACTGTGACGCTACTCGACGACGCACTTGCCGACACACCAGCCCCGGGGGAGGTGGCGAACCGTCTGGCCAGACTCGAAAACACACTGGCCGAGGCGGTTCGCTTCATTTTCCGGACCGCACCTTTCAGTGCGGCCTTGGGCGCTTCCCGAACAGACGCAAACACACGCGGAAGACCCTGACTTGCCGTTCGATCCAAGGAGAGAAGATCGCCGTTGCTGGCGCAGACATGACGCACGCCGACTGAACGCACTGGAACTCCGTCGGCCTCCAACCCGGTCTCACCAGCGGCCCTTCTCGCGAAAGTTGCCGCTAGAACCGAACGCGGGGATACGCACACACGGCGCCGGTCAGGATACGCAAACACTGGAGGCCCTCACTCACCGGCACTCATGTTCGCGGGGTGTTCCGCGAACACGTAGGAAGATGCTGTGGCCGTGAGGCAGCATTTAGGCGTGAAATTGCCGAAAGCCAGACCAAAACCTTGACAGTAGCTGTCTGATGCGGATCGGCGCAGGCACTCGCGCCCGCCAAATACGCGTTAACGATTCATTAACCAATTAGATACGCTGAACATTTTCGGCCTCTGCGAGGCGCGCATCCGAAAGGGCGGCGTAAGCGGCCTGCAAAGATGTTATCCACAAAAGAACGGAAATAACGACGTTCCAACCGGCGAACGACAGACCAAACATGCGCCACGGTGCCTCGTCGCACCGGATGACGCGGGTCGTTTCCAGATTCTTCAGGAGGTCGCTGGCTCGCACTGACGCCGCTGGTGCCGTACCGGCGCACGTCTCCGGCCCCGGCCAGAATTTCCATTCAGCGCCAGCATGATAGGTCCCCAGCACTGCGTTGGCGACAAAGGCCACCGAGACCAGCAGAAAGACAATGGACGCGGTCTGCAGGTATCCGGACGCATAGAGAATCAGTGCCGCGAACAGGATCGGGATGCCGACATAGTAGGCGTAACGCTGCTGCAGGCAGAGCGGGCAAGGCGTAAAGCCGCCGATATGCTCGAAGGCCAGCGCCGTGAGAATCGCACCTATGGCGATCAGGAGCGCCAGTGCACCGCCGCGATAGGCAGCGGACGACATGGCCGGGGCGGGGGTACGCATCACAAGACCTGCTAACTCACTCGAACTATCGCGACCACTTCAATCAGAACAGGAACCGGATCGCAAGGAAGCCGCCGATCAGCAGGACGAGAAACACGGTCGTCAGCAGGTGGAGACGGCGCTCGATAAACTCCCGGATCGGCTGGCCGTACAGGTAGAGGAGCCAAGACACGAGGAAAAAGCGGAAGGCGCGACCGACCACTGAAGCGGCGATGAAGATCGGGATGTTGAGCGCGGCAAACCCGGAAAAGATCGTCAGAACCTTGAACGGGAACGGCGTGATGGCCGCGAACAGCACCGCCCAGTAGCCGTACTTGTCGAACTGGACTTTGATTTCGGCCATCTTCTCGGTCATCCCGTACATCGCAAGCACGGGCTGCGCGATCTGCTCGTACAGGAACATGCCAATGGCATAACCGAGAAGTGCGCCGGCAACAGAGGCGACCGTGCAGATGAAGGCGTACCAGGCCCATCGCGCACGATTGGCGATGACCATCGGGATGAGGAGTACATCGGGAGGGATCGGGAAGACCGAGCTCTCAATGAAAGACACCGACGTCAGCGCCCACGGCGCGCGCTTTCCTTCGGCAAGGCGCATCGTCCAGTCGTAAAGACGTCTTAACACGTGGGTCCTGCGGGGTTGATGTGCGCGGTGGCTCGGCCCGCTTCTATCGGCTGACGAAGCGTGCGGGAAGCCTGATCTCCGGCGGGACATTGGCACAAGCAGGTTTCCGGCGGGTTGACGGCTCAGGATGCGCCTGTATAGATCGCGGCCGCCCGATCCCGGCGCTATGCCCGGGATTCAGTGCCCTCGTGGCGGAATCGGTAGACGCGGCAGACTCAAAATCTGTTTCCGGCAACGGAGTGGGGGTTCAAGTCCCTCCGGGGGCACCACATTGATTTTTAATCTCATGTTTTTGTTCAATTAATTGTCGCACTTGGAAATTGGACCATCTTATAGACCATCAAACGTGTGGCGGTGTTGCCCGGTATTCTGGCTCTAACAGAGAGCCGTTACGGCTGTGCCGCAAGATAGTTTTTGAACATCAACCGTCGTGCCGTTATCGGCCATCCGAAACGTAGGCTGGGCGGTGGACTTGTAGCCCCCAAGTTCAGAGCGTTCAACGCCAGATCAGGGGTCGTGAACGTCTCTGACGGCACCACTTTCGGTACTGTAAGAAATGGGGAAACGATCGGAGCATTGTTCCTTGTTCACGGGCACAACATATGGCGGAATACAGTCACCGGGTGCCAGTTTTTCCAACTTCATGGAACTTGGGCCTCGCACAATTGTGCCAGGCAACTGCTGCTGGCGCCTTTCCTAAAACTTGTTACCGATGGTGTTGCAAGGCATTCGGGTTCCAATCGGTTTCGCTGATTGTCCGCCGCCCACATATTGTTGGCACCAGTGCCGACACCGGAGTGGCACCCATGCCTCAGAAGCAACGGCTCTAGGCACATGCAACGGCCAAAGAAAGTGTGGTGCTCGTGTCCGATACAATGGCACCGCAATTGACCTTGCGGCACAACTGAACTTGGTATCAGGACGGCACCGTTCATTCGTGGCTCGTGCGAGGCGCCACTACAAAAGAGGCGATACGTTTCCGATAGCGCTGCGCTGTCGACTTCGAAATGTTAGGAAACACTCGCATCATTTCCGGAATCATTGGTATCCGTCCATTGGACCGAACGAAACCCGCCACCCAATCAAGCATAAGCTGTTGTGTGTCCATTCTGGCCGTCGCGCATGAACCACCTCCGACCAATCGATTCTGAGTTTTTGGCGATGCTGAGCCGGGTCTCGGTTCTCGGCGCGAATCGACACTGACGGTTGTCGCAACACCCGATGTCGACGGAACTTTTGGTCGACGCAGCCAGTATGGGCGCTTCAGTGGGTTGGCAGGCGCCGACGCCGATCTCTTGGAACTCTGGGCTCTCGCGAATGCAACGCAGCCGACTGAGGGACGGGTGTAGCCCTGAATAATGGACTCAGACTCATAACCTTTGGCGGTTGTCATAACCGGACACTTATTGGGCCGCACCGTATTGTTCGAACTTGCACGATGCCCGATGCCAAGAGCGGAAAGCTCAGCAAGCTGCAGCAGCAGCGATGCAATACCGGCCCAAACCAGGCTTGCCGATGATGCCGACATGCCGAGCGCTCCCAAGACCGCCAACATGGCGTCTGGGTCAACAACAGGCTTAGGTAGGCTATCTCGCTCACGGAGGAGCTTTGCCTTGACGTGCTCGAGCTTAATGCGCTTTGCGTCGCGCTCAACCGCCGATTGCCGACGCAGAATAAGTTGTGAAACCTCAAAGCACAGCTTGCGGCCCTGCGCTCCCGAGATCGTTTCGCAGTCCTTTTGAGAGACCCAGCGAGGATGCTGGCGCTTGACGTTGATCTCAGAATCGATCTCGGCAGTGGAATTCACTGTGAAGCCAATACCGCCGATTTCGCGATTGAGCCGCCGGAGATCCTCATCGATCTCACTGCGGCGATGAACGGCTAGTGCATTTATGTGGCTGACATCAATGCGGCGTTGTGCCGAGATTGCTGAAGCATACGAAAGCTCAACCAAGACCATCCCGACTGCGAAAAATACCCACGTGCAAATGGCCAGGGCTGCAAATGAACGGGACCCGGCGGACCGAACTTGCGCGATCTGGTTTGCGACGAGAAATTTCGCACAAGCGATGATCGCGAACACTGCGCCGAGTGTTGAAATCGGAAGACTTTGGCCTCCAATTGCCCAAGCGAATACGCTCGCACCGCTTGCCAAAGCGCCCATGTCCAGAGCAAGTTTGACTTCAACAATCAATATGCCAACAGCGAGGGCCATCGAGGCAAAACTAGTGACCCCCATGTCGAACCTCGTGCAGATTGGAAAGTCTCGCGTGTGCGGTGACCGCGAACTGTTGCGCCGCGGAGCGACCGAATGACCCTTTCAAAGTTTCATGCTCGACTTGTCGACCCCTGATCACTTTCCGCTGCTTATTCAGATCGTTGCAAAGCTGTCCGCGCGACAGCATCGCGGGCCTTGCATGAGGTCGATAGTATAGATTCGTTGGGAGATTGCGCGTCTGCATTGCAATGGTCCAACACGAATCGCGCTTCGCGCCAATGACATTTTTAAGCTTTTGCTTCAGCAGATCGCCCGATACGTAAACGTCCACTGGATGACTTGCCCTGACGCTCACGACCAGCGCATCGCTCGGTCCGTTGAAGCTCTCGATCGGTGACGTTGGCGGCACACTTGGGGACTGGGGATCGCAGGATCAAATCCCGCTGCTCGGACAATGTTTTCCAAACCGAATCAACGGATTGAGATCCGTGGCCACTGATAGTGGGTCGGGTGTTCCCCGTCAGGACCTATCGGACAGATTGAGCTGATTGCGTAGGAGAGTGTTTGCGGCTCATCATAACCCGTGGAGGGACACGATGAGACAGCGCGACAAGCAGGCTCCGCAGAGCGCG
>DAOMWV010000040.1:0-17369 GCA_035436725.1 Hyphomicrobiaceae bacterium | reverse complement strand
GATCGCCGACAGTGGCTGCTTGCCGGTCGACAGGAACGTGATCAGGAACGCCGGCATCACCACGTAGATCTGGACGCGGTTGAGCGTACCCACATCGAGCCTCAGCCGACCCTGCAGTATGAAGCCGAGGGCGACGAGTACGATGATCGGCAGCGAGACTTTCGTCAGGATGTCGAGAAACAATGCCATGCGCCGACCGCCGCTCTTTAGCGCTTCGCCCCCGACCTCCTAGCCAGTCTTGATGGCGAGGAAAAGCCCGGCTTCATGTCGCAGCGGCATATCTGCGCCGCTGCGACAGGTGATAATGGCGGGTCCGTGAGATCAGGCCGGCATCGCCGTTTCGACGAGACGCGCAAAAAACGTCACCCCGACCGGGATCGCGTCGTCATTAAAGTTGTATTTCGGATGATGCAGAGGCGCCGTGTCACCATTTCCGAAAAACACGAAAGCGCCCGGTCGCCGCTGCAGCATGAACGAGAAATCCTCCCCGCCCATGACCGGCGTCACGTTGCCCTCCACGTTCTGCGCCCCGACGATACCGCGTGCCACTTCGGCAGCGAACGCCGCCTGCTTCTCGTGATTACGGGTCACCGGATAGTCGCGCTTGTAGGTGACGTCCACCTTGGCCCCGAACATCCGCCCGCAGCTCTCGGCGATCTCCACGACGCGCTTTTCGAGAATGTCCTGGACGTGCGGCAGCAGCGACCGTGCCGTGCCGACCAGCTGCGCGGTTTGCGGAATCACGTTGCCAGCGTTCCCGGCCTGGAACTGGCAGAGTGACACGACACCCTGCTCCAGCGGATTGATGGCCCGCGCTACGATCGACTGCATGGCAACGACGATATGCGATCCCACGAGCACGGGATCGATCGCCATGTGCGGCTTGGCCGCGTGTCCGCCCTTGCCCTCGATCGTGATGTAGATGCGGTCGGAGGCGGCGAGGAACGGCCCCGGTCGCGTCGCGAACGCCCCGACGGCCATCCCCGGCTGATTGTGCATGCCGTAGACCTCGTCGATGTTCCATCGCTCCATCATGCCGTCTTCGACCATGGCGCGCCCGCCCGCTCCGCCCTCTTCGGCCGGCTGGAAGATTACCGCCACCGTCCCGTCGAAGTTCCGCGTCTCGCAAAGATACTTCGCAGCGCCGAGCAGCACCGCCGTGTGTCCGTCGTGCCCGCAGGCATGCATCTTGCCATCGACCTTCGACGCATAGGGAAGCCCTGTATCCTCGTGGATCGGCAGCGCATCCATGTCCGCCCTGAGACCGATGGTCCGGCCCGAAGTGTTCGTCCTGCCGCGAATGATGCCGACTACACCGGTCTTGCCGACCCCCGGCACCACCTCGTCGCAACCGAACGCCTTGAGCTTCTCCGCAACCACAGCCGCCGTGCGATGCACGTCGTAGAGAAGTTCGGGGTTCTGATGGAAATCCTGACGCCAGGCCGCGATCTCGTCCTTGAGTGCGGCGACGCGATTGATGATGGGCATGAGTTACACCAGAGTTCGAGTTGGAAAACGTTGGCGTTGGAAGATCGTGCCGACACACCGACACGCTGATCAGGACGTCACATCCGTCGGGGGACCAGTGGTCGGCCATGTCCGTCCGTCCCGCCTGAGCCAGGCCAGCGTGCCGTTTGCCGCCGCCTGTGCGGTCGCGAGACACCCCTGCAGGAGATATCCGCCGGTCGGAGCATCCCAGTCGAGCATTTCCCCGGCGACGAACACGCCCGGCACTTCGCGAAGCATCATGTGCTCGTCGACCTCGTCGAGCCGCACCCCTCCGGCAGACGAAATGGCCCGGTCGAGCCCCGCAAGCCCCGCGACACGCACCGGCAGCGCCTTGATCACCGCCGCCAATGCCCGTGCGTCACGGCTCGCGGCAACGGCAACGCATTCCCTGATCAGTGCCACCTGGACCGGCGCGAGATGCAGCGACTTGCGCAGGAAATTCGAAAACGACTGCTTGCCGCGCGGCCTGCCGACACGCGCCTCGATTTCGGCGGCATCCATGTCCGGCTTGAGATCCAGCACGATCGTCGCCGCGCCGCGCTCGAGTTCGCCCCGGAGCGCCTGGTTGAGCGCATAGATGATACCACCTTCGAGACCATGCCGCGTCACGACCGCTTCACCTCTAACCCGCACACGGCCGACGGTCGCCCCCAGACGCTTCAACGGCGTCCCTGCGTGCCGGGAGACGAAATGCTCGGACCACGACACGAGCGCGCCCGCATTCGACGGCTCGAAATCCGCGACCGCCACGCCACGAGCGCTGAGAATGCCATGCCACGACCCATCGGCTCCGAGACGCGGCCAGCTCGCCCCGCCGAGCGCGAGCACGGTGGCATCGAACGGCCCTTCACCGACGTGCACCGCCGCACCGCTGGCCGTGCGCACGAAGCGCGCCGCCCCGTCGCCATCCCAACCCTCCCAGGTGACGCCGCGCTCGATCCGGACCCCGAGACTGTCGAGCCGGCCGAGCCACGCCCTGAGGAGCGGCGAAGCCTTCATGTCTTTCGGAAAGACGCGACCACTCGTTCCGACGAAGGTTTCGACCCCGAGATCCCGCGCCCACGCAACCGTCCTCAAGGGCGAAAAGAGCTGGAGCCGCTGCGCCATCCAGTCCGCGTCACGGCCATAGCGCGTCTCGAAGACCTCGAGATCCTCGGAGTGGGTGAGATTGAGGCCACCACGCCCGGCCATGAGGAACTTCCGCCCGACCGTCGGCATCTTCTCGACGACGGTTACGGCGACACCCGCGAGCGCCAGAACTTCCGCTGCCCGAAGCCCCGCCGGTCCCCCGCCGATCACAAGGACCCGTGGTCGCGCCCCGGCCTCGATCACCACGTCCCGACGTTCGGCATCGACGCCCACGGTTCCGCCTTGGCCTTCGCCTCGCCCTTCTGCAGGATCTCGATCGAGATGTTGTCCGGCGACCGGACGAAGGCCATCCGCCCGTCGCGCGGCGGCCGGTTGATGGTCACGCCCGCCTTCATGAGCTTGTCGCAATAGGCGTAGATGTCGTCGACCTCGTACGCGAGGTGTCCGAAGTTGCGCCCGCCCGTATACACTTCTGGATCCCAGTTGTAGGTGAGCTCCAGAAGAGGCGCCCGTTCCTTGATCCCCCGCTCCTTGTCGTCGCGCGCGGCAAGAAAGACGAGCGTGAACCGGCCAGCTTCGCTCTCGACCCGCCGCACCTCTTCGAGCCCGCACACCGTCCCGTAAAAATCGAGGCTCTTCTGAAGGTCGGACACCCGAACCATGGTGTGCAGATAGCGCATGCCGTCGTACCTCGATGCTTAAAGTTCAACTCGGACGCAACATTACGGCTCTCACGGCAGAAGCGCCACCGCCACCACGCGATGCCCGCCATGCCGGCCCGTGCAAATCCGCAACATTCGACGCAAATCCGCGAGACCGGTTTTTCCCCATCTCCGGCGCCGCGGGGATAACGAACCGCTTACCGCCCCAGAGCTTCAACATTTTCGAGGGCGTTTTTCGGTGCTTAACGGCACACGTTCAATTGCCCCCTTCGGAATGAAAACTCTGCCGCAACCCGCGCCGACTCGGGCTTGGACCGAGCACGTGCACCCACCCAAAGACAGAATTTTCAGCGCGGAATCAGTGTCCTGAAGCGAAGGTGGAAACCCGTCGCCACAGTCAAGGGTATACACCTCGAATTTCGCCAACAACAAACAAGGTTAATTTTCTCCTACCTCACATCGCCGCCTTTGTTATGTTCCCCCCGACCGAGCGGTGATTCGAACCCGGGCGAGGGCGTAAGTCCCGGAAAGAACTGCCAATCGGTCTGCTGTGGCACCTGATGCCCCGGCCCGGAGCGTGCACTGTGCATACCTCCGGCTAAGCGTAACAAAGTAACAACAATGTACAGCGGGGTGCGCTGATGAGTGAAAGTAAGTACGAACTCGACCTTGCCGCTCAGGCGGCAGAAATCGAAGCGGCGACGGCTGACGGCAAATCGGCGGTCGATGTCTTCGAAATCGCCGGAACCATAAAGTGGTTCGATGCCTCGAAGGGCTACGGGTTCATCGTTCCCGACAATGGCCTCGCCGACGTTCTGCTGCACGTGACCTGCCTCAGGGCCGGCGGTTTCCAGGTCGCCTACGAAGGCGCCCGCGTGCACTGTGAAGTCCTTCGCCGTCCCCGGGGCTTGCAAGCCTTCCGGATTCTGAGCATGGATGAGAGCACGGCCATCCACCCCTCGCAACTGCCGCAGCGGACCCACGTCGTGGTGCGCCCGGAAAGCGAATGGGAGCGGGCCACAGTAAAATGGTTCAACCGTGTTCGCGGCTTCGGATTCCTGACCCGTGGTGAAGGCACTCCCGACATTTTCGTCCACATGGAAACCCTCCGCCGGTTCGGCTTCACCGAATTGCGGCCCGGTCAATCCGTCTTCGTCCGCCACGGCGGTGGCACGAAGGGTTGCATGGCAGCCGAATTGCGGCCGGACGGGCCGCCTCCGGCACTTCCGCCGCAACACTGACGCGACCCGGCTCGCGTCGTCGAACACGAATTCTAGCATCTTTCGGGAGGGCACGCGCGTCGTTGCCCTCCTTCTGTTGTTGATATCGGCCCTTCTTTCCGATCCGGTCTCGGCCCGCATGGCACGCGAAACGGTGGTACTCGTAACGGCATCCGGCGAGATCAAAATCGATACCGAGATCGCCGGAACCTCCGAGGAAAAGGCGTTGGGCCTGATGTTCCGCACGTATCTGCCGGATACGCAGGGCATGCTCTTCGCCTACGACAAGCCCCTCGAAATCACCATGTGGATGCGCAACACCTACATCCCGCTCGACATGGTGTTCATCAAGCCGGATGGCACGATCCATCGCATCGAGGCCCGCACCGAGCCGCTGTCGGAGGCGATCATCGCGTCGAAGGGCGACGTCCTCGCCGTCCTCGAGCTCGCCGGCGGCGCCGCCGAACGCTTCGGCCTGAAGCCCGGCGACAAGGTCCGCCACCGCTTTTTCAAGAATTGATCGGAAGCCCAGGTCGCGACTGCGCCATGCCATCCCGGCGCCACCTCCGGCACTTGACGCGGACGCATTGAAGCGGCACATGCTGTCTGACGCCGAAGGAACGGGGCATAGCTCAGCCTGGTAGAGCACCTGCTTTGGGAGCAGGGGGCCGTGTGTTCGAATCACACTGCCCCGACCAGCGGCGAAGGCGACCCACACCGGTGGCACCGCGCGTCACAGCGGTCGTGACTGCGTTTCGGATCTGACGGTCTCCGCCAGATCACTTGAGCGAGAACCAACGATGCCCGCCTACATCTACAAGCCGTCGAAATCCGCCATGCAGTCCGGCACCGCCCAGACCGAAAAATGGCTCCTCGTGTTCGACACGTCCGAGAACCGTTCCATCGACCCTCTCATGGGCTGGACCAGCACGACCTCCACCCTCGGCCAGGTGCGCCTCGAATTCGACAGCGAACAGGACGCCGTCCGCTATGCCGAAAAGCACGGTATCGCCTACACCCTGTCCGATCCGTCGCCGCGCAAGCACATCAGGAAAAGCTACTCCGACAACTTCCGCTTCGGCCGCGTCGGAAGCTGGACGCACTGATAGCCGCCGGCCAACATCGCCTGCCGAACCGTCACTACCGATCCGGTCCCGTAGCTCAGTTGGATAGAGCATCTGCCTTCTAAGCAGAGGGTCGCAGGTTCGAATCCTGCCGGGATCGCCAGCTTCCATCTTCCGACAGCCGCTCAGGCCAGCCGGGGCCCGGCTGACACCCTCAGCGTTTCAGCTGCCGCGCGAAATCCGCGAACGACGCTATCTGGCCCGCGAGGAAATCACGCGTTGCCTGATCCGTAAGCTCGAGCGACTGCGCATCGACCTTCCCCGCCACCTGACCGATCATGACTTCGGGCTTGTTCAGCACCCGCGCATCGAGGAACACGAGAGACTGACGCAGCTGGTACTGCGCGCGCGCCCCGCCGAGCACGCCCATCGACGCCGTCTGAATGGCAACGGGCTTCGCCGCGAACGGCTGCGGAGAGCAGCGCGACAGCCAGTCGATTGCATTCTTGAGCACGCCCGGAATGGAATAGTTGTATTCGGGCGTGACGATGATGACGCCGTCAGCCGCACCGATCTTGCGCGCCATCTCTGTCACCGCTTCCGGGAACCCCGTCGCCTGCACATCGGCGTCGTAGTGGGGGATAGCCGCGATCGAGCCGAGCGCCTCGATCCGCACGCCCGCAGGCGCCAGTTTCGGCAACGCACGCGCCACCGCGGCATTGTAGGACGCTTTCCTGAGACTGCCGAGAAGTGTGACGAATGTAAGCGTGTCCGCGCTGCTCATTGCCGGCCTCTCCAAGGTCTCGATCGTCCGCACGGCCGCGAGACGGCCGCTCGTTCGAACGTGGGATCGCTGACGCGACGAGTCAAGCCGGGATCGCAGCGCCCGGATACCTGACTTGGCAGAGACAAAACAAAAAAACGACAGCGCGCCGGCGGACCGGCGCGCTGTCTAATACTGCCGCCTCTGACGATCGTCAGCGGATCATCAGAAAATGAAGTCGTTTGCAGAGAGGTTCGAGAGAGAAAAATTCTCGAGCGTGATCGACGTATTTGAATCGAACGTAATCACGACGTTGCTTCCCACCTGCTGGCTACCTGCCAGCACACCGTTGAAATCGCCGAAGATGCCTTTGACATTGATGGTGTCTCCGAAGCCCGGACCGCCTTCGAAATCCTGGATCCGGTCGTGTCCACTACCGAAAACGAAGATGTCCCGGCCTGAGCCACCGTTATAGGTGTCGGAACCCACCCCGCCGTTGAGCAGATCGTCGCCGCCTCCGCCGAACAGCGTGTCATTGCCGTTCATGCCGAACAGGAAATTGTCCCCCGAGTTGCCGGAGATACGATCATTGCCGACGCCACCGACGACGCCCTCGATACTGACATATGTATCGCCGGCGGCCGCACCCGTGTTCGAGCCTGGTGACGCAAGCGAGATCGTCAGGTTTCCGTGGTTCGCATCGTCGTATCGCGCGTAGTCGATGCCCGAACCACCGTCGAGGATGTCCCCGCCGGCGCCGCCATAGAGCATGTCGTTGTTGTCGCCGCCGTAGAGACGATCGTCACCGGCCCGCCCATACAGCCGGTCGTTGCCAGCCATTCCATAGAGGAAATTCCGTCCCCCCGTACCATGTCCGAAATCGTTGCCGTCGGTGAGCACGAGCCCTTCGATACCGAAATACGTGTCTCCGGCCGCAGCACCCGTATTGATGGCCGAGTTGCTGAGTGACGCCGTGAGACCGCCATAACTCGCATCGTCGTAGCGTGCATAGTCGGTCCCCGCGCCGCCATTGTGGATGTCGCCACCAAGACCACCGTACAGCATGTCGTTGCCGGAATTGCCTACGAGTTCGTCGTCACCCTCGAGACCGAACAGGCTGTCATTGCCGTTGCCGCCGTCCATGTAGTTGCCGATATCGCTTCCCGCGATCACATCGTTGTAGATCGAGCCGACGATGTTTTCGATGCTGACGAGCGTATCTGTGCCCTGCCCGCCGGTGTTTTGCGGCCCGGTCACGGATAGCGACACAGTCACGCCCGTGATCGATCCGCTGTAATCCTCGTAACTGACCGTGTCGATGCCATCGCCGCCGTCGATGAGGTCGTCACCAAGACCACCATTGATTACGTCGTTGTCCCCCTCGCCCCTGAGCGTGTCGTTGCCGTGGTTGCCGAAGAGAACATCGTCCCCGGAGCGACCGAGAATGTTGTCGTTACCGAAGTCGCCGTCGATGATGTTGGAGTCGCCGTTACCCCTCAGTACGTCCCCGAAGTTCGACCCGTTGATGTGTCGTATACCGGTGAGCACGTCGTTCCCGTGCGCGCCTGATGCCGTCCCGGTTCCGAGATCGACTGTCACTGCACCCGTAGCCTGCTTGTAGGTGACAGGGATGAACCCGTCGATCGTATTGACGAGCGTGTCGTTACCGAGCCCGCCTTCGAGGGCAGTGAAATACGCATCACTCAGGTGTGTGATCGTATTCCGGCCAGACACGAGATAGTGATAGAAACCGAACTCGCCACCCAGACCCGCGGCCACGAACCCGAGCGGCATCGGCAGCCCGTCGTTCGCCGTGTTGAGGACGGTGACACCATCCGAGGCGTAACGCGTGATCGACGTCACTGTGCCGTTGTTCGTGTTGGGAGAGAAGCCTGCCCCCGTCATGCGGACGATGGTTCCGTCATAGCTGTAGATGGAGATCAGGGTCGTCCCTGTCGTCTCCGTCGGCGCATTCGGGTCGACATCCCAGTCCCCGACCTGATCCTGGATCGTCTTGGCCGCAGAAAAGAACTGGTAGAATTTGGCCCCCGACAGGCCATCTTCCAGATCGATGACCTGGACTGCCTCGCCATCCACGAGCAGCACCGCCTGCGTGATCGTCCCGCCGTTGAGAAACCCGGTGTTGTTGTCGTAGGTTAAGCCGCTGCCGCTGAATTCGACGACACCAGGGCTACCGAAGAACGTGTTGCTGCCATAAGAAACCGACGTGGACGTCGGGGTGCTGGCCGGTATCGAAAGACCGGCAATGGACCATGACATGGTATATTCGACCCTTGGGTGTGTTTCATTTGCGAACAGGCAAATGCCGATATGCAAGATGCGCACACAGATAAAGGCGGGTCGACGCAGACTTGAACAGAAAGTAAATTTAACACTCGCAATTCGAATTAATAACGCGGACGCCAATTTACGAAGGCGACCCGCTCGCATTTTTTCTTTTAATGATGCGCGTCGTCTGACGCTCAGGTCTTGTCGCTGGTCATCGCGCTGAAGAGCGCTGCGACGTCCTCCGGACAGCGATCGGTCCGCTCACCGAACATGGCCGCCGTATTCGCGAGGCCGGGAGAGCGTGCGAACGCCCTGACGAAAGCGGCAGTGGCGCGCGCGTGCGCCTTTTCGTCGAGAAGTGCCGCGCCGAGTTCGAACCAGAGGTAACCATCGAGCGCCCTCCACGACTGAGGATCGAGCCCGCTGCCCCTGACCGGATCGAACGTAGCGCGAATGCGCTCGCAGCACCCTGCAACCAGCGGCGAGCCAGCAGACCGCGACGGCGCAATGATCGCTCCAAACCCGTCGTGCACCAATAATCGGCCGCCCGCACGACCGAAACGAACAAACCAGTCGAGATCCTCCAGCCGCCGCAGGCCTTCGTCGTAGGGGCCCACGATGCCAAAGACCGAGCGCTCAACGATCACCGTCGTCCCGGGGCAATACCAGCACCCGCTGGCAAACTCGGTGACGCCATCGGCACCACGCGGCATGCGTCCCTGTAGCCGCCCCGTGGATCGATGCGGATGATAGAACCCGCAAGTCACCGCAACCGGCCGCGCACGGTCACGCCCGGCCTCCGCCATCACCTGCAGTTGCCCCGACAGTTTCCCCGGCAGCCAAACATCATCCGAATCGAGAAACGCGACCAGCTTCCCGCGCGCGACCGCGATCCCAGCGTTGCGGGCCGCCGAAGGGCCACCGTTGCGCGCCAGCCGTATGAGACGGACGCCGGGCCCCATCAGTGCCGGATCCGGAGGTTCCACCGACGCGTCGTCGACGACGATCACCTCGACTGCGCCCTCTGCCGCTCCCGGAACCTCCTGTGCGAGCACCGACCGCACCGCGCGTATCACCGCGCGCGGCCTGTCGAACACGGGGATGATCACAGAGAGTAGAACTTCGTCCCGGTCGGACGTGCTGCTCGTGACGCATCCGCTTTGACCGCCCGTGCTCACAGCAGCACGTCGTCGGCCGCGAAATTGCCCTTGAGGAAGTTCTTGATGACCATCACATCAGACCCGTTGAGGCGTATCTCGAGGTCTGCACCCACCTGGAAGCTGGCGTTGAGAGCCGCAGCGAAATTCGCAAACACGCCTTGCAGGTCGACCCGGTCGCCGATGCCGGTGCCCCCGGCGAAATCGTTGATGGTGTCCCGGCCATAACCCACGCGCATCACGAACGTATCGTCCCCGACCCCGCCGATCAGCACGTCGTTGCCCCCGCGTCCGTCGAGCGTGTCGGCGCCCCCCATTCCGTAGAGATAGTTGCCGAGCCCATTGCCGAGGCCGCGATCGTTGTTGTCGGTGAGGATGAGACCCTCGATCTCGACGAACGTATCCCCGAGCGCTGCACCGGTATTCGCGGACGGCGTTGCGAGGTCAGCCGTAAGCCCGGCAAATCCGCCTTCGTCGTAGCGGGCATAGTCGAGGCCCGCCCCGCCGTGGAGATAGTCTGCACCGAGCCCGCCGAACAGCATGTCGTTGCCGCCGAGACCATAGATGTAGTTGTTCGCCGTATTGCCGAAGATGCGATCATTCCCGGCACCACCGATGACACCTTCGATATCGACGTACGTATCGCCCGCCGCAGCACCCGTATTCGCGCTCGGCGTCAGAAGTGAAATCGTCAGATTGCCGTAGTTGGCATCGTCGTACCGTGCATAGTCGAGACCAGCACCGCCGTTCATGGCGTCCGCGCCGAGACCACCGTAGAGCATGTCGTTGCCGCCCATGCCGAACAGGTAGTTCCTGCCGCCGTCGCCAAAGATTCGGTCGTTGCCGACACCACCGATAAGCCCCTCTATATCAACATACGTATCCCCGGCAGCCGATCCGGTGTTACTGCCCGGAGTCGCGAGCGAGATCGTCAGATTGCCGTAGTTGGCATCGTCGTAGCGCGCATAGTCGATCCCTGCACCGCCGTTCAGTGCGTCAGCTCCGAGACCGCCATGCAGCATGTCGTTGTTGTCGCCGCCGTTGAGCGCATCCGCACCGTCATTCCCGAAGAGGGAATCGTTTCCGAGACCACCATTGATCGTGTCGGAACCCGAGGTGCCGAAAACCTTGTCATTACCGCCGAGCGCATTCGACGTCTGACCCGACTGGGTCAGCGTTACCGTGTCGTTGCCCTCGGTGAACGGCGAAACGCCGGCAAGATCCCAGCCAATGACGTCGAACGCCCTGAGATCCAGTGCGGAATGCGTGTTGGTGTTTCCTGGCGGATTTGCTGTCGGGTCCATGATCCCGAGCCCAAGACCGTCCTTCCAGTGGCTGGCCTGGTGGCCGTCGCCCTGATTGTCACCGGTCGAAAACAGCCCGAGATTCGTTGCTCCGCCGTCGATCGAGAAATACGACGCCGTGTTGTACGAAAGATCCCGCGTGCCACTCCCCGAATACCGGAACAGGTCGAGCGCCGAGAACACGGCGAAATTGTTCATGTCGAACGCCTCTCCGGAGAGCGGTCCGCTGCCATGATAGAGATCGACGAGATCGACGCCGCTCGTGAAACCGAGCACGTGCCCGATTTCGTGGAATGCGACACCGACGAAATCCTGCAGCCCCGCCCCGATCCCGTCGGTCGGATCGAAATCCCAGCTGAACGAAGTGTTGAACTGGATTTCACCGTCTGACGTGGCCGAGGTAGCAACCCCGAGCGCCTTCAGGTTTGCTGTACTGACACTGAAGAAGGAATTGTTCGACGACCCGTCGTTGTCGAAGATAAGCGTGCCGGCCTTGTTGTTGGTCTGGAAACCCACTGTCGATCCGACGCCAAGCGTCCCGACCGCAGCCGCATCGTCGACAGAAGTCTGATCCGCGATCATCGCGGTTCTGAGCGCCGAATACGACACGACCTCCCGCTCGGACGACGCAGATCCAAGGATGCCGGCGCCGAGATTGCTGAACCCGATCGAAAGGTTGATCGTAACGTTGTCGCCGAGGAGTGACGCCCAGAGATCCGCCGCCATCTCGAATCCGGTCCGCGCCTGCGTGCCGACGGCCGCACCACCGAGGTCGGTGAATACGAACGACATACCGCCCATATTCAGCGGCGGACCGCTCAATTGCTGCACCATGTCGCCCGAACTCAGAGCCAGAGCTGGCGCCATGAGGTTCGACGACAAGGCCGGCGACACCAGTTGTTCGATGACGAGCGGCACATCACCAGACGGGGTTTGCTGATGAGATGCTGGACCTGCCGTCGCATCGGGAACAACCGGCGTCACTGCACCTGCAACGCCGGCAGCCCCGAATTCAAACACGACCGACACGGAATGCGACTGATCGGCGACCGTTCCTCCGGTCCGCAACTGCACCCCCTCGGCGTCGTCGCTCTGTGTCAAAGCGTCGAAGGATTTCGCCTGAAAGACGGACATGACCGGCCCCCCGGAACATCGAGTAGTTTGGACTCTCACTATTAGCGAACATACTTTGTCGCGAAAGCCGAATACGAAACGAACCGGATTTCAACTGTCGACAAAGTTCACGACGTCTAAATGAAAACAGGACAATTGTGTCCGATTCCCGAAATCTCAGTGCGGCGCGATCTCCCGTCGCTCCACGACTGTCATCCGAAGCCATACCGGCACTGGTGCAGCTCGCAGCCGAACCTAGGCGAGAAGCAGATCGTTCATCGTCAGATTGACGAAACCCGTAAGCTGGATCTGGAACTCAGGTGCCGAATTACCGAGCCCGGACGTATTCCCTTCGAGGATCGTGACGTCGTCGGCAGTCGACACTGTTCCCTGTCCCTGGAAGTAATAGCGAAGCTGCTGCACACCACTGAACGCGGTCGCACTCCCCGACACGCCGGGTGCCAGCAGAGCCGTAAACGGTTGCCACCCGAGTGTGAGACTGCTGCCCGTGGCTGCGTCGATGTCACTGAGATCGATCTTGTCGGTTCCGGCCACGAAATCGGTGATCACATCGCGGTTGTTGTTGAGACCAGCGTCCGAATTCGACGCGAATACGAACGTGTCGGATCCGACGCCGCCAAACATGAAGTCCTTGCCGAGCCCGCCATAGATCGTGTCGTTCCCGCCCATGCCGTAAAGGTAGTTTGACGCCGAGTTTCCGAAGAGCTGGTCGTTGCCGACGCCGCCCATCAGGCCTTCGAGTTCGACGAACGTGTCGCCGGCCGCAGCCCCCGTGTTGCTAGCGGGATTGGCAAGCGAGATGACGAGATCACCATAGTTGGCGTCGTCGTAGCGCGCGTAGTCGAAGCCGGCACCACCATGCAGGTAGTCCGCGCCGAACCCGCCATAGAGCATGTCGTTGCCAGCGAGGCCGTAGAGATAGTTGCTCCCGCTATCGCCATAGATCCGGTCGCTGCCGGCTCCGGCGATGATCCCCTCGATGGCGGCGTAGGTATCCCCGGCGGCGGCCCCGGTGTTGATCGCCGGTGTGCCGAGCGAAATGACGAGATTGCCATAGTTGAAGTCGTCGTAGCGCGCGTAGTCGAAACCGGCTCCGCCATTCATCGCGTCCGCGCCAAAGCCGCCGAACAGCATGTCGTTACCCGACATTCCGAACAGGAAATTGTTGCCACCATCGCCGTAGATACTGTCGTTGCCGATACCGCCGATGATGCCTTCGACATCGATATAGACGTCTCCCGCCGCAACGCCGGTATTGATCGAGGGCGTCCCGAGTGAAATCACGAGATTGCCGAAATTGGCGTCGTCATAGCGCGCGTAATCAACCCCCGCGCCACCGTCGAGCGTGTCTCCGGCCCCGCCACCGTAGAGCATGTCGTTGCCAGCGAGCCCCATCAGCAGGTTGCCGACGTTGCTGCCGTAGAGCCTGTCATTGCCGACGCCACCGACGAGCCCTTCGATCGACGCGAAGCTGTCACCCTGCGCCGCCCCGGTATTGATAGCCGGATTGACGAGCGACACCGTGAGATGTCCGTAATCCGCGTCGTCATAACGCACGACGTCGAAGCCATCGCCACCATCGAACGTATCACCGTCGGCGCCGCCATAGAGGACGTCGTTGCCGATGCCGCCGAGGAGCGTGTCGTTTCCGATTCCACCATACAGCGTGTCGTTTCCAGCGCGGCCGGACAGCCTGTTGGCCGCGTCATCGCCGTATCCGATGTCGTTCTTGAGAGTGAGCACCAGTCCTTCGATCGAAACGAACGTGTCACCCTCGGCGCTGCCCGTGTTCATACCGGGATTGGCCAGCGATACGGTGATACCTTCTCCGTCCTCGTACATTGCGAGATCGAAGCCGTTGCCGCCATCAAGCAGATCCGCGTTCGCCCCTCCGACGAGGACGTCGTCGTCGTCGCCGCCGAAGAGCAGATCGTTGCCCCTGTCGCCGAACAGTGTGTCGTTGCCGCCCCGGCCATCCAGACTGTCCACGCCTTCTGCACCAGCGAGAAGGTTCGCCAAGCCATTGCCGAATAGCGTGTCGTTGCCGCGCCCGCCCTGCGCTCCTTCGATATCAACCAGCGTGTCCGTGCCGCTGCCACCCGAAGCGGTCCCAAGTCCGAGATCGACGAGAACCGCCGCCAGCGCACCCCAGTAGTCGACGAAATCGAGCCCTGCCGTCCCGGTGTGCGTGTCGTCTCCCGTGTCCAGATCCCGCACGGGATTGAAGAAGAAATCGTCGGAGCGATGGAACTGCGGCAGGTAGATGATCTCTGCCGTCTCCGTGGCGCCGGGCGTGGACCGCCGCAGAGCCAGGTAATCGGACGGCATGTCGGACGTGTTGTTGCCACCGTCGACCACGCGAAGTCCGTCGTTGAACGGCACGTAATACGGCACGTAAGCGTTGTTGACGACATTGTCGGCGTAAGTACCGCCGACCGTGCGCTTGTAGGTGATGCCGTATGCGAAATTCGTGATCGTGTTTCCGTAGGCAAAGAGATCGACCGAGCCGTCACCCCCCATCCAGATCGCATAGCTCGAGCGCGAGTCTCCCGGCCAGTCTTCGTATGTCTCGTCCGGCTCCAGCGACGAATTCGAAATCACGTTGTTGGACAGGATGGTGCCGTTGCCGTAGCGCGTGATCGAAATGCCGACGCCCTCGCCGAGATCCTGAACCAGGCTGCGGCCGCGGATATCGGTGATTGTGTTGCCGTCAATCAGCGCATTGAGACCGAACGTCTCGATGCCCATGCCATAGGTGTTGTCGTAACCAGAGAAGCCGCCGATATTCGAGATCGTATTGTTCTGGACGACGTTGTTCTGACCCTCGATGCGGATGCCGCGAAAGCTCGAGCGCGAGATGGACATGTCCTCGATCAGGTGCCCGCCGCCGTCGAGTTCTGCCGCCGACGATTTGCTGTCGACGAAATCGGACAAATAGATGCCGTACTGAAAACCGACGATCGACCCGTTCTTGATGGTGATGTTGTCGTAGTTGAAGGCGCTGACACCGTAGGACACGGTCGCGTTGTCGAGCGGGCCGGTGATCGTGTACCCGGCGAAGTCGATCGTGACGTTATCCGCCTTGATGACGATGCCGTTCTTGGCCGCTACAAAACTGGCGCCAAGTACATAGTCCCCGGGTTCGGTAATCGTGATCGGTCCGGTGATTACCGTCGGCATGCGATCCTCACACTCACTGAATTAACTTTATCGTGTGACGTGGCCGGAGTCGGGCGTCAATCAGGACGACCTTGAAACGCGACGGACACAGCAACGGTTGCAGGCCCGCAGAATTCGCGAAAAACGCTTATTATTTAGTTAGTTGCACAGATCACATTCGCGCTGGAGCCGCTCTTTACGATCAAAAACATCCACAGATAAGCGGCCCGTCTCATTTCTTCTATTTATGGTTGCGTTTTGGTTGAGCCGCCACCTCCGCGGAACTCCGAAAGCGGCATAAAGCGGTTACCGCCCCCGCCGCATTGCGAGCCTGAACTCCATGAGCGTCACCGGTTCGTTGACGACGACCTGCACCGTGTTGGCCCCGGCCCTCAGAACCTTCGGATCCACCGGCACATAGAGGAACGATCCAGGCGGCGCGTAATGGCGCGGCGCAACGTAACTGCTCGCCGGTCTCGACGCAGGCGTCGCGATCAGCCCTTCGCCCGCCCTCGGCACCGGAACTGCAGTACCATTGATGTCCAGCCTGACCGCGAGACCTGGTCGGCTCGCGACATCGAACCCGAGACGCAGCGTCACCCCCTGCGGCGCCGCTTTCGACGGATCGGCACCGACGAACAGAGTCAGCTGTTGCGGTGCTCCGGGAGTGAGCTTCGCCGGTATCTGCTTTCTCGGTTCGTAGGTATTCTCGACATCGAAGTAGTACGCTGGCGGCACCGAGAAGACTGCATCGTGTTGTGTCACGCTGCTCGCTGTCGCGATTTGCCGCGTCATCGTCTTGAACCACGGCGATGCGACCCAGGCTCGCGCTGCCCAGTTGTAGAGCTGCAGCCCGTCTGCGCCCATGCTGTAATAGTTCGATGCGACCCCGATGACATCCTCTGCACGAGCGGCCGGCGCTTCGTTGCCCCGAGGCCCCGTCCGCCTCGGATCGTCTGCCATTGGCCAGCTCGCGTTCTGCCGGGAAAGAATCGCCGGATGCACCTTCACGCCGGTCGCTCGCCCGATCCGGACGAAGTCGTCCACGGGCTGATCCCCGGCGATCGTCATGAGCTGCGATGGTATGACGACGTCGACGAGATCGCGCTGCATCCAGGTCTTCACGTCGAGGCCCGCCCACATGGAGGTCTCGAGGCTCGGCGGAACACGCACGGCGAGATAATACGGTCGCTTGTTCTTCGCCGCGAGCCCGTCGAGATGCGCCCGCACCTCTTCCACGAGCTTGGTGATGAGATACGCCCGCTCCGGCCCCTTCCCGCGCGGAAACAGGAACTGCCCGCGCACAAAATCGATCTCGATGCCGCCGATCACATCCTGATAGCGCGTCGCCGCTTCCGCCATGATGTCGTAGTTGTATTTCCGCACGGCCGCATGCGTGAAATCGAGCATGTTGCCGTAGTCGGCGTCGTTCTGCACCGGCGACTTGTCACGACCGATGATGAGACTCCTGTTGTCGAGATAAAATTTCGGCACCAGCGGATAGGTATCCGGCGTCTTGATGAAATGCGCGTCGCTCAGCCTGTGCGACAGGAGCCCGATGCGACCATTCTGCTTGAGCACGGCCATGCCGGCCCGGATCGGATCCTCCCCGCGCGCAAGCCCTGCGCGCACATACTCGATCCGCTCCCATCCCGCCCGCGTATCGAATGGCGTTTGCCGCCAACCGAGAGAACTGCCCACCCTGGTCGGATAGAACAGAACGCCCGTGCCGATGCAGTACGATACCGTCTTGATCGGGCTGTCCACGATCTGCCGCATATGCTCTTCGATCCGGCGTGTCGAAACGCCAGCGGCACCGTCGATGAAGGTGTTGTCGCCATCGTCGTGCAGCATGAGACCGAAATCCGGGCGCACGCGCTCCCTGCTCCGGCGCAGCGTCATGACATGCTGCTGCGCTCCGTCCGCCGAAGCCCGTTCCCGAATGCTGACAGGGACAGCGATCTCGAGTGTATCGTTGTCACTCATCCGCACCGGCGCATCGTCGATCACCGCCACGAG
>DAOMWV010000039.1:0-17384 GCA_035436725.1 Hyphomicrobiaceae bacterium | reverse complement strand
ATACGGCTCGCCTCGGCCTCGACATCGGCCACGGCACGACTTTGGAGCGCTATCAGCGCTGGCGCCGGTTCGACAGCGTCACCGCGACCTCCGCGTTCGACGCGCTCAATCGCATCTTTTCGCGCTCCTCACCGCTCGAACGCACCGTGCGCGGCATCGGCCTGTCGATCGTCGACCGCTCGGCCGCACTCAAGTCGTGGCTCGTGGACGAAGCCTCTGGTCTCTCGGGCGACCGGCCGCGCATGCTCGACGGCTGCCTGCCCTGAGACCGGTTGCGTGATCTCTCAGCGGAGTGCGCGGTCGAGAAAATCCACCCGGTCCTGCCCCCAGAAGATCTCGCCCGACGGCAGCACGTAGCTCGGCGCACCGAACACGCCGCGCCCGACCGCCTCTTTCGTATTTGCGTCCCACACCGCATCGAGCGCCGCCGCATCCGGTGCCTTCGCCATCACCGCGTCCATGTCGATGCCGGCACGCATTGCCGCCGCGCGGATCGCCGCGTCGTCCGCAAGCGACTCCTCCCGCTCCCACAGCGCCCGCCCGAGTTCGAGCGAAAGCCGGAGCGCATCGAGCCCCTGCCGGTCAGCGGCGATCACGAGCCGAACGCCCTTCGTTTCGTCGGATGGGAAAAACTTCGGCTTGATCGTGAGCGGAATCTTACGGAGCTCCGACCAGCGCTTCAATTCGACCAGCCGGTACGCCTGCCGTTCCGGCGCCCGCTTCGGAAGCGGTAGACCGCCTGTCTTCTCGAACACTTCGCCGAACTTCGCAGGCTTCACCCGCACCGATGCGCCGTGCCGCTTCAGCACATCGGTGAATTGCTGGGCCCCCATGTATGTCCACGGACTATTGAGCGAAATGTAGTAGTCGATGGTGGTCACGATCAGCTCCGTCCGCATTGGGTCTTCATCGCCCGACGAGCACCCTCAGGTCTCGCCCGACGGCTCCGGCAGGGAAGTCCGGATACTCGTCCGGCTGATTGGTGCGATTGATCCAGACCGTCCGAAAGCCGAACACGTGCGCACCTGCTATGTCCCATCTGTTGGATGACAGGAACGTCACGTCGCCCGGCCCGCACCCGAACCGTTTCGTGACGAGGCCGTACACCGCCATATCCGGTTTGAACACGCCGGCGTCCTGGATCGAAATGACCGCATCGAACACGCCCTGGAGACCGGCGCTCGTGACGGCCGCCTCCAGCATGTCCGGGTCGCCATTCGACAGGACGGCAAGCGACGCCCCGCGCACCTTGAGTTCACCAAGCGTCTCTTTGACCTCGGCGAACGCCGCCATCGACCGGTACGATCCGAGCAGCTTGTCGCGCACACCGGCCGGAACACCACCGACGACGGCGATAGCATAATCGAGACTGCGAGCCGCGAGCGTCCAGAACGGCACCATCCGACCCGTCATCGCATGGATCCAGGTGTATTCGAGATGCTTCTGTCGCCACAGTTGCGACATCCGTTCCCATCCCGGCCCGATTTCGTCGCGATGGGCGCTCGCCGCAGCGTGTACGTCGAATAGCGTCCCGTAGGCATCGAATGCGTAGACCTTTGTCATGACGATCCGCCGTTCCATTGAGACTTTCGAATGCGCGCTTCGTCATCGGGGCAATGCGACATTGCCCGCGTCTCAGCCCCGGTTGCCGCTGAGCAGCTTCCGGCTGACGACGACACGCATGATCTCGTTCGTGCCTTCGAGAATCTGATGCACGCGCAGATCACGCACCAGCTTCTCCATGCCGTAGTCCTTGAGGTATCCGTAGCCACCGTGGATCTGCAGCGCCTCGTTCACGACGTCGAAACCGTTGTCGGTCGCGAACTGCTTCGCCATCGCCGAATACATCGACGCCTGTGGATCGGCGCGGTCCATCGCATCAGCCGCACGATAGATCATGAGCCGCGACGCTTCGAGCTTCGTCGCCATATCGGCCAGCTTGAACTGCAACACCTGGAAATCAGCGAGGTTCTTGCCGAACGCCTTGCGCTCGAACATGTACTCGCGCGCCTTGTCGATCGCCTGCGCCGACGCACCGAGACTGCAAGCGCCGATGTTGACGCGCCCGCCATCGAGCCCGCTCATCGCGAAACGGAAGCCCTTGCCCTCGACGCCGCCGATCAGATGCGAAGCTGGCACGCGGCAATTGTCCATGATGACCTGCCGGGTCGGCTGTGCGTTCCAGCCCATCTTCTTTTCGTTCGCACCGAACGACAGTCCCGGAGTGTCCTTCATCACTGCGAACGCGGAGATTCCGTCCGCCGTATCGCCACCCGTGCGCGCGAAGATGAAATAGAAATCCGACGCCCCGGCGCCAGAAATGAACTGCTTGGTCCCGTTCAGGACGTAATGATCGCCATCCTTCCGCGCCGTCGTCTTGAGCGCCGCCGCGTCTGAACCGGCACCGGGCTCTGTCAGACAGTAGCTCGCCAGCCACTCCATGGACGCGAGCTTCGGCATCCACGCCTTGACCTGCGCGTCGGTACCGTATTTTCCGACCATCCACGCCACCATGTTGTGGATGGAAATATAGGCCGAGATCGCCGGACAGCCGTACGCCAGTCCCTCCATGATCAGCGCGCCGTCGAGCCGCGTCAGCCCCGATCCGCCCCTGTCCTCGGGCACATAGATCGTGGCCATGCCGAGCTCGGCGGTCTCACGGATGACATCGACGGGAAAATGCCCCGTCTCGTCCCATTCCGCGGCCTTCGGCAACAGCCGCTCCTTGGCGAACGTCAGCGCCGTCTCCTGGATGGCTTGCTGCTCTTCGGTCAGAACGAACTGCATGGGCGTCCTCGATTGGCTGGTCCTGCCACCTTATCGCGTCTGGGCGACCTCCGTACAAGACGCAAGAAAGTACGATGGCCATCGATCGCGCTCCGGCTGCCCGAACCGCCTCAGCCGAGTACCGCCCCGCGACCGAGCAGGGCCTCGCCTTCGGCAGCGATCCGTTCGACGATGTCGGACGCCGGCTCGATGGACCGGATGAGGCCCGCCACTTCGCCCGCGATCGCCGCCACGACACTTGTATCTCCGCGTTGCGCGGCGTCCGCATACCGCTCCCTCTCGGCCGAACCCGTTGCCCGCAGATCGTCTTCCCGACCGACCCACTGGCTTACGTACGGATTGCGCACCACGCGGATATTGTACTGCTCCGGCCAGTCGAGACCGCGAGCGATGTCCGTGACCGACTGCCGGACCGTATCGTCTCCCGTCGCCGCGACCGCCGCTGCATGTAGGTTCGGATGCACGAGCGCCTCCCGGCTGGCCCACAGCCGTGACCCGACGACCACACCGTCGGCCCCTAGCATCAGCGCCGCCGCGAGACCACGACCGTCCGCTATGCCACCGGCCGCACACAACAGCGCTTTCGATCCTTTCCGCACGATGAGATCGGCAGTCTCCGGCACGAGCGTCATGGTCGCGCGCCGCGCGCCGTGCCCGCCCGCCTCCGCACCCTGCGCCACAATCACGTCCGCGCCGACGTCTATGGCCCGCGCCGCATCCGCAATCGTCTGCACCTGGCAGATGACGATGGCCCCCGCGTCCCGTGCGCGCGACGCGAACGGCTCCGGATCATCGAAAGAAAAGAACATCGCCTTCGGTTTGTGCGCGAGGACGAGATCGAGCAGCTCCGGCGTCTTCCGGAGCGACCAAGTTATGAAGCCGCACCCGACGACCGCGTTGCCCGCAGCCCTGAACTCGCGCTCCAGCCATTTGGCATCGCCATAGCCGCCACCGATCAGCCCAAGCCCGCCGCCGTTCGATACCGCCGCGGCGAGCGCGCCACCACCCGCCAGCGCCATCGGCGCGCCGATGATCGGATGCCGGATTCCGAGCAGTTTCGTGAGGCGCGTGACGATCGCCATTCCGACCTCCCGGGGTTGCCGACGGACGAGCTACGCTTCGTCCGCTGTTTCCATCAGCGCCCGCTCGAACAGTCGCGCACTGCGCAGAAGCCGCGCATCGTCCCGGCGCGCACCGATCAGCTGCACACCCATCGGCAGGCCGTTCTCCGCCTCGAGCAGCGGCAGTGTCACGGCCGGTGTGCCCATCATCGTCCAGAACGCATTGAAAATCGGACTACCCGTCGCCCCGAGGCCATGCGGTGCCGGCCCCGGCGCCGCAGGCGTCATGATCGCGCTGTAGCTTCCGAAGAATTCCGCGAGCGACGCATAGAGCTTGTCCTTGAGCTGCAGGGCATCGAGATAGTCCCGGCCCGAGATCGCACGCCCGCCCTCGATCTGCTGGGCGAGCCGCTCCGAAACAGCACCGGGATTACGATCGAGGATCGGCCCGAAGTGCGTCGCGAGCTCGACGTCGTTGATGATCTTGTGCGCCTTGAGGCCGATTTCCAACGACGCGTCGAAATTGACTTCCTCGACCCGGTCTCCGAGCGCCTCGACCAGTTCCTCGAACGCCGCCCGTGTATCAGCGTCCGCGGCGTCCCAGGCCGGCGTCCTGAGGAAGACGACCTTCGGCGGAATATTGTAATCGCCCGCAACAGTACGAAGATGCGTTCCCGCCATATGCCGGTAGCACGCCGGATCGCGCCCGTCGAAGCCGCCGACAACGTCCATGAGAAGGGCGAGATCTTCGACGGAATTGCCATAGACGCCGACCGTATCCAGCGTCTGGGATTGCTCGAGCACGCCGACGCGCGGAATAGCGCCGAACGACGGCTTGAACCCATAGATGCCGCAGAACGACGCCGGCCTGATGACCGACCCGCCCGTCTGCGTGCCGAGCGCCGCCGGACACATCCCGTCCGCGACCGCAGCCGCCGAACCCGAAGACGAGCCACCCGGCGTGTGTTCGAGATTGTGCGGATTGCGTGTCACGTTCGGCGTCAGCGTCGCGAGTTCCGTCGTCACGGTTTTGCCGAGCACGATCGCACCGGCCGATCTCAGCCGCTCGACGCAAACCGCATCGTGCGCGGGTTGACGATCCTTGTACGCCGGCGAGCCGCACTGTGTCGGCATGTCGGCGGTATCGATGATGTCCTTGATACCGACCGGGACACCGGCCAGCACTGGCGTCGGCAGGCCACGACGGACCAGATCGTCGACCGCCCTTGCCTGAGCGATCGCCCCGTCGGCATCCAGATGCACCCAGGCTCGCACATCGCTCTCGCGCGCCTCGATCCGGCCGAGATATGCCCTGACCGCCGTCTCGGCGCTGATCCGCCCCTGCCCGATCGCCGACGCGAGTTCGACCACAGTCAGCGAAGTAATCTCTGTATTGTCCGTCATTACCGCTCATTCACTCCGGGTTTGATTACACCATCGACGACGCAGTCGATCTCAATCGTCGACGAATACCTTGTCGCGGCTCTTTTGAATGGATGGCAGCAGGGCGATGATCGCGAGCACCAGGGCGACGAGCAGAATTCCGCCCGACAGCGGCCTTTCCAGGAATGTCCAGAACGAGCCGCGACTGATCACGAGCGCCTGCCGGAGCTTTTCTTCCATGAGCCTGCCCAGTACGTAGCCGAGTATGAGCGGCGCCGGTTCGAACCCGAACTTCAAGAGCGCATATCCGAAAAGTCCGAACCCTGCCGCGAGCATCACTTCGAACGGATTGTTGTTCACCGAATAGATGCCGATGCAGCAGAACAGGATGATCGAAGGAAACATCAGCCGGTACGGCACCTTCAGTAGCCTGACCCACAGGCCGATGAGCGGAAGGTTGATCACGAGCAGCATCAGGTTGCCGATCCACATCGACGCGATCATGCCCCAGAACAGCTCCGGCTGTTTCGAGATGATCTGTGGACCCGGAACGATACCGTGGATCTGCATCGCCCCCACCATCAGCGCCATCACCGCATTCGGCGGAATGCCGAGCGTCAGTAGCGGAATGAAGGCCGTTTGTGCGCCGGCGTTGTTCGCCGACTCCGGTCCGGCCACACCCTCGACCGCACCCTTGCCGAACTGGCTCGGGTCCGAGGACAACTTCTTCTCGAGCGAATACGACGCGAATGGCCCGAGCACAGCCCCGTTGCCGGGCAGGATACCGAGTGCAGAACCGAGGAACGTTCCCCGCAAAATCGGTTTGAATGCCTTGGCGAATTGCTCCTTCGACGGGAGCAGTCGGCCCATTTTCATCTTCACGACGTCTCGCGCTTCCGGATTCTCGAGGTTCTTCACGATCTCCGCGAACCCGAAAATGCCCATCGCGATTGCAGCAAACTCGAGGCCGTCCGAAATGTCCGTCCATCCGAAGGTCAACCGTTCGTCACCCGTCTCGAGATCGGTTCCGACCGTCGACAACAGCACGCCGACGAGAATCATCGCCATCGCCTTCGGCACCGAGCCCCGCGCCAGTACGACCGCAAACATCAGACCGAGCACCATCAGTGCAAAATAGTCGGCAGGGCCGAACAGCAGCGCCATCGCCGTAAGTGGTTTGCCGAGCGCCGCGATGACGAGGGTCGCGATGCAGCCGGCAATGAACGATCCGATCGCCGCAAGTCCGAGCGCCGCGCCGGCCTGGCCGTTCCGCGCCATCTGATGACCGTCCAGCGCGGTTACGACCGATGTCGCCTCGCCCGGAATGTTGACCAGGATAGCCGTCGTCGATCCGCCGTACTGGGCCCCGTAGTAGATCCCCGCCAGCATGATGAGCGCGCCGACCGGATCGAGACCGAACGTGATCGGCAGCAGCATGGCGATCGTTGCGATCGGTCCCACCCCTGGCAAAACGCCGATAAGGGTGCCGACAAGGCAGCCGATGAAGCACAATGCGATGTTCTTGAACGTCAACGCGACGCCGAGGCCAAGGCCAAGATTTGAAAGTAGCTCACCCATCGGTCCGCCCCCCGTTTTCTTCGTTTAGTAGCCGAGTAAGATGGGCAGGACGGGAATGGGCAGTCTCAGCACGACCTTGAACATCAAATAGCAGAGCGCGGTCAGTACCAGCGCGAACGGAATGATCTCCTTCAGCTTCGTTTCGTTCGATGCGAAGCCCGAAAAGATCATTGCAAGTGGCCCGGCGACGAGCAGGCCGAGCGCGGGCACGACCTGCACTTGCTTCCCATCGATCGGGATAGCTGTGCCTCGAATTGTCAGGGCGAAAAGAACGATGGCGCCGAGAATGAAAAACGGACCCCGGATCGACCATCGCTCGAGTCGCGAACCGTGAAAGAAAAACGATTGCACGATCAGCAACACGCCGAAGGCACCGACGAGAACGGCAATGGATCGCGGCATCAGGCCCGGCCCGATGTTCGACAAGGTCCCGAACTTGAGCGACAGGGACCCGAAATACCCGACAGCGGCGAGAGCCAGGAGGAACATGCCTGCCGCAAGATCCGAAGGTGACTTGATGAGACCGCGGCCGTGCGCGATTTCGGAATCGGACGGACGCGGGTCGAGCATGAGTGGCCTTTGACGATGATAGCGGACTGCGGTCGACAGCGACGCGACCGGCCCATTGGGGCGGTTCTATAGTCGGTCGCTAATTAGCGCACGCCCGATTTCGATGTCCACCACCAACCGCCATGCAGCCTTGCATCGAATACCGCTGACAGGAATTCGATGACCGCCCAAAGAACGCCCGCGCCACTGGCTGGAACCGTGTGCTACTGTGGCGACGGCAATTTCTGCTGCACTGCAACATGATGCCGCGACGTCCATGCTCTGGCAATCGCGGCACTCGGGACGTAACTTCAATAGCAGCCATTCGGATCGACACTCATGAGCACCGCATTTACCGATAGCCTCTATTCGATTGCCGACGGAATCGGCCACGTCGTTTTCAATCGCCCACAAAGCCGCAATGCACTGACGTTCGAGATGTACGCCCATCTCGCCGACATCTGCCGCAATGTGCCGACCGATGGCTCGCTGCGGGCGATCGTGATTTCGGGCGCCGGCGGCAAGGCGTTTGCCGCGGGAACCGACATCTCCCTCTTCCGCGATTTCAAGGGCGCCGACAGCGGCGTCGAGTACGAGGAGAAGATGGCTGTCCACCTCGGAACGATCGAGGCCTGCCCGATCCCGATGATCGCCGCCATGACCGGTGCCTGCACGGGCGGCGGCGCCGCCATCGCCGCATGCTGCGACCTGCGCATCGCCTCGGCCGACATGAAGTTCGGCTTCCCGATCGCGCGCACGCTCGGCAACTGCCTTTCTGCCGCCAATCTCGCCAAGCTCGCCTCGCTGCTCGGTCCGGCGCGGGTCACCGAAATCATCTTCACCTCTCGCCTGATGACCGCCGACGAGGCGAAGGCGGCTGGCCTGGTCACCGAGGTTCTGCCCGATCACGACGCCACCGTCGCCCGCGCCATGGAACTGGCCCGTCAGGTCGCCTCCATGGCCCCGATCACCTTGCGCGTCACCAAGGAGCTGCTGCGTCGGGTCCAGAAGGACGGTGCGTCCGCGCACGACGAAGACATGGTTCGTCTCGCCTACGGAAGCCGCGACTTCCGGGAGGGCCTCGAGAGCTTCCTCGCCAAGCGCCCGCCGCAGTGGTCGGGTCGCTGATCGTAGATTTTCGCAGTATCTAAAGTGCAGTTACGGGAGCAGTTGATGGCCAAAGTCGCATTCATCGGTCTCGGCAACATGGGGACCCCCATGGCCGGCAATCTGGTCAAGAAGGGCCATGACGTCACCGGCTTCGATCTTGTCGCGGCCAATCTTGAAGCGGCCGCGAAGCGCGGCGTCAAGGTCGCGAAATCGGCAGCCGACGCAGCCAGCACCGCCGACGCCGTAATCACCATGCTGCCCGCAGGAAAGGACACGATCGCAGTCTATACCAAGGCTGGCGTCCTCGAGGCCGCGCCGAAGGGTTCGATTGTCATCGACTGCTCGACCATCGACGTCGCCTCGGCCCGCGCCGCGCACGAGCACGCGGCGAAAGCCGGATTGATGTCTCTCGACAGCCCCGTCTCCGGCGGCGTCGGTGGAGCAGAGGGCGCGACCCTCACCCTGATGGCCGGCGGCTCCGCCGAAGCCTTCGCTAAGGCGAAACCGTTCCTCGAGTGCGTCGGCAAGAAGGTTGTCCACTGTGGCGATGCCGGTGCCGGACAGGCCGCCAAGATCTGCAACAACATGATCCTCGGCATATCCATGATCGGCGTCTGCGAAGGCTTCGCACTTGCGGAAAAGCTCGGCCTCTCCCATCAGGCTCTGTTCGACGTGGCGTCCACCTCCTCTGGCCAATGCTGGTCGCTGACCTCCTACTGCCCGGTCCCGGGTCCGGTCCCCGCCTCCCCCGCCAACAACGGATACAAGCCGGGCTTTGCCGCCAACCTGATGCTGAAGGACCTGTCCCTGGCCCAGGACGCCGCCCGCACGGCTGGAGCCGTCACCCCCATGGGCGCCGAAGCGGCACAGTTGTTCCAGCTTTTCGTCGCCAACGGCTATGGCGCCGACGATTTCTCGGGCATCATCAACTTCATCCGCGGCAAACGCTGAGAGGCGCTGCCGCCAGACGCCTGCCTGCTGCTCCTGGAGTTCTCCGGTTTCATTTGATTGTCATCGGAGCGCACTAAGGGCCAATCACGAATGCAATCATGGAGGAATGAATGTCGCGACACATGAAGCCTGCCGCCCTGATGCTGGGCGCACTGCTCGCCTCGACGAGCGCCGCCTCGGCCCAGATAGAGATCCAGTGGTGGCACGCCATGACCGGCGCCAACAATGACGTGATCGTCAAGCTCGCCGAGGAATTCAACGCCGCGAACAAGGACTACAAGGTCGTCCCCGCCTACAAGGGCAGCTACGCCGATACGATGAATGCCGGCATCGCCGCCTTCCGCGCCGGCAACGCTCCGCACATCATGCAGGTCTTCGAGGTCGGCACCGCGACCATGATGAGCGCCGGCGGCGCGATCAAGCCTGTCTACCAGATGATGAAGGAAGCCGGCGAAGCCTTCGACCCGAACAACTATCTGCCGACCATTACCGGCTACTACTCGACACTGAAGGGCGAGATGCTCTCGTTCCCGTTCAATTCGTCATCCGCCGTCATGTGGTACAACAAGGACGCGCTCGCCAAGATCGGCATGAACGCTCCGCCGAAGACCTGGCCCGAGGTTTTTGACGCCGCCAAGAAGCTCAGAGCCAACGGGTTCGAGAAATGCGGCTTCTCGACCGCATGGGTCACCTGGGTCAACATCGAGCAGCTCTCGGCCTGGCACAACATCCCGCTCGCCACCAAGGCGAACGGCATGGACGGCTTCGACACCGAGCTGAAGTTCAACAGCCCCTTCCACGTCAAGCACCTCGAAAATCTCGTCGAGCTGCAAAAGGACAAGACCTACGACTACTCTGGCCGCACCAACACCGGCGAAGGTCGCTTCACATCGGGTGAGTGCCCGATCTTCCTGACGTCGTCGGCATTCTTCGGCAACGTCGCCGCCAACGCGAAGTTCGCCTGGGGCAACGCGCCGATGCCGTATTATCCGGATCAGAAGGACGCTCCGCAGAACTCGATCATCGGCGGCGCGTCGCTCTGGGTGATGGGTGGCAAGAAGGCCGAGGAATACAAGGGCGTCGCCAAGTTCTTCTCGTTCCTCTCCGACACCGATCGCCAGGTTCGTCTGCACACGCTTTCGGGCTATTTGCCGATCACCAAGGCGGCCTACGCCAAGGTCAAGGAATCCGGCTTCTACAAGGAGAAACCGCATCTTGAGACGCCGCTTCTCCAGCTGACCAACAAGGCCCCGACCGAGAACAGCCGCGGCCTTCGTCTCGGCAACATGGTCCAGATGCGCGACATGTGGGCTGAAGAATTCGAAGCCGCCCTCGCTGGCAAGAAGACCGCCAAGCAAGCTCTCGATGACGCGGTCTCTCGTGGCAATCAGGTGCTGCGCCAGTTCGAGAAGACGGCTACGCGCTGAAGCCGCGCCCGTCTGTAGAAACAGGAATGAAAGACGGGAGCGGATCGCCAGATCCGCTCCCTTTTCATGTTCCGCGTTTCAAACCAGCGCGATCGGCCGCCCGGGTGATCCCGTCGCGCCCTTGATCCGCAACGGCATCATCAGATAGGCGAACGAGTTCACCGTGTCGTTCGCAAGATCGGTAAAGTCCAGGTTCTCATGGATGAAGATACCGTTCTTCACCAGCAGCTCCTGATGCACAGGGAATGCGAGCTTCGAATCCGGATTGGGAACGACCTCCACACCCCAGGTATCCGCTCCGACGACGCACGGCTGCTGCTTGATGCACCAGGCGCCTGCCTCGAGACCGATGCCAGGCTCGCCCTTGCCGAACTCCACGTTGTCCTTGCCCCAGAGCGCACCCCACCCCGTGTGGAAGAACAGCGCGTCACCCGGCTTGATGTCGGAGGCATTGATGTTCTGCCGCTTCATCGCCGCCTCGATGTCGGCGACCTTGATTTCTTCGCCGAGGTTCATCCGCCGGCCCTTCGTCGCGGCGATGTTGAACAGCCAGCCGCGCGTTATGATCGGCTTGACGTGTTCCATCCCGAGCTTCTTGAGGCCGGTCGGGCTGGCAATGTCCGTCACGGTGAACCCGTTGTAGAAGCGCATCTCCGATTTGTCTTCGCCCTTGACCGCCACGCCGATGTGGCCGAGGCCGTCGAATTGCGTTCCGACCTGCCCGATCTCCGTCGACAGGAATTCATCGTTCCAGATGACCCGGTTGTTCCCGAGCGGCCCGCCTGTCGGCGCCCCCGGGATCCGCAGCGTGAAGGCCCGATCCCCGAACTTCGGCATGGAGCTCTCGTAGAGGCGGCCCAGTTCATAGACCTTGCCGGACTTCACCGATTTCAGCGCGTCCAGGATTTTTGCCGGTGTTATATGGTTACTCGCCCCCGCCTGATCTTCCGCGCCCCATTTCGACGGCCACCATTTGGCACCGACCGGGGTTTCGGCCGAAGCCAGCTGCTGCGCTTCGGCCATTCCGGGCAACCCGGCCAATGCCGTAAGCAGCCCTGCTGCCGCACCCGCGACTACGGTACGCCGATCCGGCTCTGCAGATGTCTCGACGGACTGGACCGACGTGCCATCGAATTCTCGCTGGTCATGTGTCATGTCTGCTCTCCTTGGGTACCGCCGGCTGCTGGGTCCGGCTCGCGTTTGCCCCGCAACTCGAAACGCTGTCATACGCCCGCAGGATCGGTCAATCATTGCTGCCGCAGATGACCGATGCAGCTCGCCTGTGTTAGGGCTGTGGATGCTGGCGTTTGCATACCAACGATAACCCGGGAAAACGAATGGATAAGCGCGTCGCCTTCAAGGGCTGGATGCTACCGGCACTGCTGCTTGCGCCTCAATTGGCGATCACGTTCGTTTTCTTTTACTGGCCTGCGCTCCAGGCCGTCTGGCAGTCGTTCCTGCTCCAGGACGCCTTCGGTCTCAAGACCTCGTTCGTATGGTTCGAGAACTACACCGACCTCTTCCGCAATCGCGACTACTTCAACTCCGCAATGACGACCGCGCTTTTCTCCGTCGCCGTCGCAACGCTCTCGCTCAGCCTCGCCCTCGCCCTCGCTGTCCAGGCCGACAAGGCGATCAAGGGCGCGCAGGCCTATCGGACACTCCTGATCTGGCCTTACGCCATCGCGCCCGCCATCGCCGGCGTTCTCTGGCTTTTCATGTTCCACCCCTCGCTCGGCATGATCGCCCGCGGCTTCCAGTCCATGGGCTTCGACTGGAACCCGCTGCTCAACGGCAACCACGCCTTCTGGCTCGTCGTCCTCGCCGCCACCTGGAAACAGATCAGCTATAATTTCCTGTTCTTCCTCGCCGGCCTCCAGTCGATCCCGAAATCAGTGATCGAAGCCGCCGCGATCGATGGCGCGACGCCACGCCGCCGCTTCTGGACCGTGGTGTTCCCGCTGCTTTCGCCTACGACGTTCTTCCTCGCCGTCGTCAACGTGGTCTACGTTTTCTTCGATACCTTCGGCATCATCGACGTCATCACCGGCGGCGGCCCGGCCAAGGCGACCGAAACCCTCGTCTACAAGGTTTTCTCCGACGGTCGCCTCGGCGGCGATCTCGGCGGCTCCGCCGCTCAGTCCGTCATTCTTCTCATCCTGGTGATCGGCATGACCGCAGTCCAGTTCCGCTACATCGAGCGCAAGGTGACGTACTGATGGTCGAGCGCTCCACTCTCTTCAGCCGCGTTCTTCCACACGCGATACTGCTGCTCGGCGTCTTCATCGTCGCCTTCCCGGTCTATCTCGCCATCATTGCCTCGACCCACACCGCGGCCGACATCATCAACGGCCGCTTCGGCCTCCTGCCCGGCGGTCAGGCCATCGAGAACTACAGCCGCATCCTGTTCAAGGGCACCTCCGGCACGACCCGCGAGCCCGTCCTCAACATGATGCTCAACAGTTTCGCCATGGCGACTTTCATCGCCACCGGCAAGATCCTCATCTCGATCCTCTCGGCATTCGCCGTCGTCTATTTCCGCTTCCCCTTCCGCCGCACGATCTTCTGGCTCATCTTCATCACGTTGATGCTGCCGGTCGAAGTCCGCATCTACCCGACCTTCAAGATCGTCGCCGATCTCGGCCTTCTCGACACCTACGCCGGTCTCACCGTGCCGCTCATCGCGTCAGCGACCGGCACGCTCCTGTTCCGCCAGTTCTTCATGACCGTTCCGGACGAACTGCTCGAAGCCTCCAAGATCGATGGCGCCGGTCCGATGAAATTCTTCTGGGACACGTTGCTCCCGCTGTCGCTGACGACGTGCGCGGCGCTGTTCGTGATCCAGTTCATCTACGGCTGGAACCAGTATCTTTGGCCCCTGCTGATCACGACCAAGGACAGCATGCAGACCATCGTCATTGGCATCAAGAAGATGATCGTGACTCAGGACGCGCTGACCGAGTGGCAGCTCGCCATGGCGACCGCCGTCCTCGCCATGCTGCCACCCGTCGCCGTCGTCGTCATTATGCAGCGCCTCTTCGTCAAAGGTCTCGTGGAGACAGAAAAGTAATATGGCCTCCGTCACACTCGAACACGTCAAGAAGATCTATCCCGGCGGCGTCGAAGCCGTGAAAGGCATAGATCTCACGATCCCGAACGGCTCGTTCACGGTGCTCCTCGGCCCGTCCGGCTGCGGCAAGTCCACGCTGCTGCGCATGATCGCCGGCCTCGAACGGATCTCCGAAGGCACCTGCAAGATCGGCGATCGTATCGTCAACGAGATCGAGCCAGCCGAGCGCGATATCGCCATGGTCTTCCAGAACTACGCGCTCTACCCGCACATGAGCGTCTACGACAACATGGCCTACGGTCTCCGCAATCGTGGCACGCCGAAAGACGAGATCGAAAGGCGCGTGCGCGAAGCCGCCACCATGCTCGCCATCACCGAGTACCTCGACAGAAAACCCCGCGCCCTTTCCGGTGGCCAGCGCCAGCGCGTCGCCATGGGCCGCGCCATCGTCCGCGAGCCCCAGGTCTTCCTGTTCGACGAGCCCCTCTCGAACCTCGATGCGAAGCTCCGCATTTCCATGCGCCTCGAAATCCGCCGCCTTCACAATCGCCTCAAGGCCACGTCGATCTTCGTGACCCACGACCAGATCGAAGCCATGACGCTCGCCGATCAGGTCGTCGTCATGAATTCGGGCCGCATCGAACAGGTCGGCCGGCCCACCGACGTCTATCGCTATCCAGCCTCGAAGTTCGTCGCGACCTTCATCGGCACGCCGCCTATGAACCTTCTGCCCGGCCGCATCATCTCGAACGACACCGTCGAGATCGCCGGCGGCAAACTTCCGTTCGACGCGACCCGCTTCGCTGCCGAAAAGGGCAAGGATGTCGAGGTCGGCCTTCGCGCCGAAGAAATCATGTACGTTCCGCCCGCCGCAGCATCGTCCGGTGGCCTCGCCTTCGATCCCGAATTCGTCGAGGAACTCGGCCCCAACCGACTGTTCCACGGCACCACCGGAGGCATCCCGATCGTCGTCTCCCTTGCCGCCTCCGCCACCAGCGAACCAAAGAAGGGCGCACAACTGCTCGCCGAGCAGGAGGCTGTGCATCTCTTCGACCCCGCAACCGGCAAGAGCCTCCGCAAGTCCGCGCGTTGAACCACACATCCGGTTGGCAATTCCCCTCCCCCTCGCGAGGAGAGGTCTGCTGGCGGGCGCACACCCCTCCATCCACGGCTGCCATTGCCGCCGGCGGTACGTAGGCGTTCGCCATCGGCGGTAGCCGCCCCCGCGCAGGACGCCGATCCGTCTTCGCGGATGCAGCGTAGGCATCCGAAGCGCAATCGAAGGCGCGCATCGAACAGCGTCCGTGAGCGCAACTAGGTAATCACCTAGTTATCCTCGCCGTCAGAACCTGAGCGATCATGCGAGCACGAGGCAGGTTGGTCCAAACACCCTGCCCCGGCTCTTTGACAAGTGAATAGGTGCGAAGCCGCAAGAACGACCCTTGCGCGACTGCGAACGTAGGCGCTAGCCGTCGCCGGTACGCGCCCCGTCCGGAGCTGCCCCGCTCCTCTTGGCGCGGAACAGACAGCGTGAGGACATCACATGTGTATCGCGCGCTTCTCGACCGCGAGTGCTGCTTCCCTGACCGCCACTTACAGCACCCATGGGGCTGCTCTGCTGCCAAAGGCAGCACGTAGGCGCTAGCCGTCGCCGGTAGGCGCCCCGTCCGGAGCTGCCCCGCGCCTCTTGGCGCGGAACAGGCAGCGTGAGGACATCACATGTGTATCGCGCGCTTCTCGACCGCGAGTGCTGCTTCCCTGACCGCCACTTACAGCACCCATGGGGCTGCTCTGCTGCCAAAGGCAGCACGTAGGCGCTAGCCGTCGCCGGTAGGCGCCCCGTCCGGAGCTGCCCCGCGCCTCTTGGCGCGGGACAGGCAGCGTGAGGACATCACATGTGTATCGCGCGCTTCTCGACCGCGAGCGCGGCTTCCTTGACTGCCTCGGTCAGCGTCGGATGCGCATGGCACGTCCGGGCGAGGTCTTCCGACGATCCGCCGAACTCCATGATGACGGCCGCCTCCGCGATCATCTCTCCCACGTGCGGACCGATCATGTGCACGCCCAGCACGCGATCCGTCGCCGCATCAGCCAGCACCTTGACGAAGCCGTCGGTGGTCCGGTTGACCTTCGCGCGACCGTTGGCCGTGAACGGGAACTTGCCGACGTTGTAGGCGATGCCGGCAGCCTTGAGCTCTTCCTCGGTCTTGCCGACAGTGGCGACTTCCGGCGCTGTGTACACCACGCCCGGAATGACACCGTAGTTCACGTGGCCCGAATGCCCCGCGAGAATTTCCGCCACCGCGACGCCTTCGTCCTCGGCCTTGTGCGCCAGCATCGGCCCGGCGATCACGTCGCCGATGGCGTAGATGCCCGGCACGTTCGTCATGAAGTAGTCGTCGACCACGATCCTCTTGCGGCTGTCGAGCGCGACGCCGACGCCGTCAAGACCCAGACCGGCCGTATAAGGAACCCTGCCGATCGCCACGAGCACTACATCCGCCACGATGGTCTCCGCCGCTCCACCGGCCGCTGGCTCGACAGTGACACTGCACCCGCCGGCATCCTTCTTGAGCCCGGTCACTTTCGATCCGAGCTTGAAGGCCATGCCCTGCTTGGCGAGGATTTTCTGGAACGACTTCGCGACATCGAGATCCATGCCGGGAAGAATGCGATCGAGATACTCGACCACCGTCACCTCGGACCCGAGGCGCCGCCACACTGAACCAAGCTCGAGACCGATCACACCCGCGCCCACCACGAGCATCCGCTTCGGCACCGACTGCAGCTCGAGCGCACCGGTCGACGACACCACCTGCTTTTCGTCGATCTCGACTCCTGGAAGTTGCGCCACATCCGAGCCCGTGGCGATGACGATGCTCTTGGTCACGAGCTCGCTCTTCTTCCCGTCCCCTGCCGTCACCTCGACGCGACCGGCCTCAAGAATGCGTCCCGTTCCGAAATGCACGTCCACCTTGTTCTTCTTGAGAAGAAAGGCCACGCCCGCCGTGTTGCCTTTGATGCCATCGGCCTTGAAGGCCTGCATCGCTGCGAGATCGAGCGTTGGCGTTACCTTGATTCCCATGCCGGCAAACGAGTGTCCGGCCTCCTCGAACATCTCCGACGCGTGCAGTAGCGCTTTCGACGGAATGCAACCGACGTTGAGGCACGTACCGCCGTGCGACGCCCGCTTCTCGACAACTGCGACCTTTAGTCCCAGTTGCGAGGCCCTGATGGCACAGACGTAGCCGCCGGGCCCGGTACCGATGACAACGAGATCATAAGCGTCAGCCATGAGTAGTGTCCTGCACGTTTGCGCCGCCATTTACGAACGGCCGTATACTCGCCTTAACCTTTGACCACTGCGCGGAGAAAAGTGTTTGTCGTCCGACCCACTCCAATCACCCGCGCCGTTCTTGGCATCTTGTGTCGGTCGCTGGCACCGGCCCCTTCCCCCGAACGGGGCCC
>DAOMWV010000038.1:0-17722 GCA_035436725.1 Hyphomicrobiaceae bacterium | reverse complement strand
GGCTGCGAGATGGGCCTGAAACTCGCAGGCATCCCGCACTCAGCAGCGGGAGTCACCGCGGCAATGTCCTACCTCTCCGACACCGCGCCGAAGAAGTCGGCGTAACTCATGAAAAACGCAAGTGGGATGACCCGTCGCATCCGGCCGGCTCCCCGCAGGGGAGTCGGATGCGACAAACTATAGAACGCCGCACACTCCCCGACGAACTCGCGTCGCGCCTGCGCGATCTCGTCGTCGCGGGCGAACTGAAACCCGACGACAAGATCGCCGAAGCCGAACTCTGCGCCCGCTTCGGCGTTTCGCGCACACCGCTGCGCGAAGCCATCAAGATGCTCGCCGCCGAAGGCCTCGTCACGCTGACGCCCAATCGCGGCGCGCGCGTCGCCTCGATCACAGCTTCCGAAATCGCCGAAATCTTCCCCGTCATGGGCGCACTCGAAGCCATGGCCGGCGAACTCGCAGCCGCGAACCACACCTCGGCGCAACTCCAGGCTCTCGAAGCGCTCCACGCCGACATCGTCGCAGCCCGCAACTCCAGCGACTGGCTCGCCTACTCCCGCGCCAACCGCGCCTTCCACGAATCTCTCTTCGACATCGCAGGTAATGCCACGCTCACGAGCCTCTACACCCAGCTCATGATCCGCATTCACGCCGTCCGCTTCGTAGCCCAACAGACACCCGAAGCCTGGGACGCAGCCGTCTCCGATCACGAAGCGATCATGCAAGCGCTCCGCACACGCGACGCAACCGCCGTCGCATCTCTTCTCCGCACCCACCTCGCCCGCAAAGCCGACGGCGTGATTGCGTCGCTGGGCAGATAACTGTCATCCCGTGCGCGCTGCGAAATTCTTTTCGCGGTGCAGACACGGGACCTCGAGCGAGCATTGACTGCCCGCCCCGTACCTCACTCCTTGTACCACGCCACCTGCACGCCATTCGCGATGAGCCGCCCGTCCGCTCCCCACAACTCGATCCACTGATCGTGAAAGTTCGCCTCAAAACGTTTCGCGTCGGCGATGCCCAGGAGATGCCGCGTGCCCTGTGCCTCCAGTTCCTCCGGCAGCGCATGAAAATAACTCGTGAGCGACACCGTCCCCATCGGCACAAGCGTGCCCCGCATCTGCACGAGACGCAGGATGAAGCAGTCACACAGCGCCGCCAGTGCCACGTAATCGAGCGGTCTGTCCGGTACGTCCTTCAGCCATAGCGCCGTGCGCGACGTCCCGAGCCGCTGTTCGTCCCGCGTGCGCTTGACTTCTGCACGCCCGCCTTCGACGAATTTGAATTCATAGTTCTTGAGCCACGGCAGCCGCACGTCCGGCGGCGCCGACGGCACCGACTCCGGTCCCACCAGGTCCGGCCGCGTCAGAACCGAGTGTGAAAACGTCTCACGCCGGTTCGCACAGACGATCGAACACGTCGCCGCGATCTCACCCGCGTGCATGAGTTCGAGCGACCAGTGCTGCGTCGCCTTCCCCCCGCGCGCGAGTTTGATCGCGATCTCGAAGTCACCCTTCGGCAGCGCTGCGCAGAAGTTGACCGTCTGCGCCACCGGCGGACCGAGCCGCCGCGGATCGATCATGACGGCCTTCATGAACAGTGCCGCGATATATCCCCCGAACGGCCCCGCGAAATTCCAGTAGTCGTCGTTCGTCGTGCCTGCGAGCACGCTGTCCGAGACCCGGTCCAGGCGGGTTGCAATATCGAGGGGGTGTGTGGTCATCGTCGTCTCCGGTCACACGCGGGCCGCTTGATTTCCGCGCCCGCGGCCGAAGTCCATAACTGACCTCGAACGCCGCGTCTCCCATGGCTCACCACCCTTGACGGCCCGTCCCCCTTCCCATAGAACACGCCAACTCTGCGAGGACCCTGTCCGCGCGGGACCCGTTTACCGTCCTTTACCGGTCGCCTGGCGCCGGGCCCCACGGGCCCGGAAAAACCAGAGCTTGATCCGACAGGGGCTTGAAATTCGAGACGAATTCGGCCGGCCGCGCGCCTGCCGCCAGGAGACGTGACATGAGCCGCCACTGCGAACTCACCGGCAAGGGCCCCCTTTCGGGCAACACCCGGTCCCACGCCGAAAATGCCAAGCGCCGCGTTTTCCGCCCCAACCTCGTCAACGTGACGCTCGCCTCCGAAAAGCTCGGCAAGACCGTCCGTGTTCGCGTCTCGGCCAACGCGCTGAAGTCGGTCGAGCACAACGGCGGCCTCGACGGCTTTCTGACCAAGGCGAAGATCGACACCCTCTCGCCCCAGCTCCAGAAGCTGAAGCGCGAACTTGCGAAGGCCGCCGACAAGGCCGCCTGATCGCCACATCAAGGATTTTGCCTAAGGGCAATCGCAGACGACGCCCGTTCCGGCCCCGCTGGAGCGGGCGTCGTTTATGCGGCGTACCGCCCGGTCCCACCGTCATGCGGCGTTGCACAAAACAGCGCCAGCCGTGCTGCAATTTGCCTCACCTGTCACAGATATGAACAAGAGATAAATATATTTATTTTCAGATAGTTAGAAGGGATGAAGTGTGTTTCCCGCATGGCAGCATGCGCTGTCGTGCGTATTGTTCGCAGATGCGAACGATACTATGTTCAACATCAACGACCGGGAAACCCGGCGTGGGTTCGCGGAGTTTGGCCGATCGGCCGCCACCGGATCCAGAGTTGAGATGAACATGAGCAACGGAGCCATCACCATGGCCAGTCACATCGCCTACGATTCCTCGTCCTTCGACTCGACCGCGACCATCGTCGTCGCCCCGAAGAAGGCCGACGTCCTGGCTTACGTCAGATCCATCTTCGACCGCATCCGCGCCCGCGAGGACGCCCGCGCGGAAAGCCGCATCGAAGCCTTCATCAACCTGCACGGCGGCGAACTGACCGACGACCTCGAGCGCCAGATCAGTCGCGAGTTCGGCCGCCCGGCCGGCTGGCACTGACGCAGCCCTACGCGCCGCAATGGCGCGAGCCTGAAATCACGACGGGACGCCTGCACGGGCGTCCCTTTTCGTTTTCGATGCCCCGATGCCGGATCGGCCCGCCGCCATCCGCTACTGCTACCCGGCACCGAGCGTGAACTGCAACAGGATCGTCCGCTGCAGGAAATTATTGAAATTATTGTCCGACATCAGCGTCAGGACGACCCGCCCTGACGTATCGCGGCTGACCCCTAGCGCTTCCATGTTGTCGATATCGTACTGCATGCCGCCGCTGAACAGGATCTCGCCCTTGACCGTCGCGCCCGCCCGCACCTCGTCCGGCCGCACGAGCCGGAGCTGCATCTTGACGCCCTCCGTCCACCGGAAGCGCCGTTCCAGAACCACGAGTGTTCCGTCGTCGAGCGACACGCAATCGGTCACGTCGCAACCGTTCTTCTCCGTCATCTCGAAGCGCCGCGGCTGTCCATCCACCCAGATCCAGCCCACGTGCTGGCCGCCGTCACGATGAAATCGCTCCGAAAATGCGATCACACGCCCCTTGTTCGGGCCACCGGAAAACATCGTCACGGCCTCGAATCCGCTGTTCGACCGCATCTGCCGCGCCTCCGCCGGCATCGTCAGATACGAGAGCGGTGCCCCGATCACACCCCGTTCGACGGGAAAGCGCCCGATCCGGTGCAGACGCTCGAATGCCATCAGCACGACGCCCCGCTGCAGTGTCCCCTCCGCGAGTGCGATCGCCTCACAGTCCTTTTCGCGTTTTCGCGTGAGCGCCGCACCCGACCGCGCGCGGATTGTCCCCATGCGCGCACCCTCGATGCCGGACGGCGCCGTGCCGTCGTAGGCGATCCGCGCCGACATCCAGTGCCCCTCGTCGGTGACCGCGACGAAGTCGCGCCCCTCCCTGTCCAGGATCAAGCCAGAGAAGCCGCCGAAGTCCGGCGACGGCGACGTGAGCACGAGCCCTCCACGAAACGTGAGCCGCCCGAACGTCCGCGCCGACGATGTCCGCTCGAAGCTGCCGATCCGCCGGGCTGCGACCTCGATGCCGGAGACACCGTCAGAGGCTGACGCGGCAGCCGCTCCGACTTGCGCGCCTGCGCCAGGAAACGGTGCCACAGCGACCGCCAGAGCGCCGATGAAACCGCGCCGCGAAACCCGCCCACTACCGCCGCTGTGCACCCGTCAGACCTCCCTCGAAACCTGACGCGATTCATGGCGCCGGCTGGCGGCTGTCGTCCCGCCCTCTCGCGGCGAAATCATGTCGCGGCTTCGCTCGCCCATGTCAAACGGCAAGCGGGGTCCCGGAGGTTTCGGCTGGCCTTACTGGCAGACGTGACGCAGCGTGTAGTCGAGCGCGTCGTCGAGGCTGTCGACCGAAATGGTCGGGCTTGCATATCCGCCGGGCACGAAATGGAACCGCCCCTCCCGGCAGAACCACACGCCCCTGAGATGCCCGAGCCAGAGAATGAGCACCCCCGCCGGCTTGTCGCCGTGCGCGCTGCATCTCCGGTTGCCATCGGCAAACGCCGTCCTCAGCGCCCCGAGCAGGGCGTCTTCTTGTTCTTGATCCGTCATAAATCTCTCGCGTGTTTCGTCCGCCCCGAACGAACACCCGAGATATGACGCAAACGTCAGCCTGACGCACTGGTTAACGTGTGTGTACGTTGTGATTTCGATACGAGATTGGTTTGAATTTTAGCGGCATTTGCGACAACACGCATACATCCCGCCCATCGCAAATGGCTGAGGCTCGAGTCACCCGCAGCCGTTCGCAATAAACATGAGCGAGTGCACTCCTACCGCGTCGATCCGGCGTTCCCGCGTTCGCAATCGACCACCGCCAGCGCCGCGATGTTGAGAAGCCCGCGCACTGTCACCGACGGCGTCACGATATGCACCGGTTTCGCCGCCCCGAGCAGGATCGGACTGACCGCCACCCCGTTCGATACCGCCTTCAAAAGGTTGAACGCGATGTTGGCCGCGTCGAGCGACGGCATGATGAGCAGGTTCGCCGCCCCCTTGAGTCGCGAGTTCGGGAAGATCTCCTCGCGAATGAACGGCGACAGCGCAGCGTCCGCATGCATTTCGCCTTCCGCTTCGAGATCAGACGCCCAGCCCTTCAGCAGCGCCAGCGCCTGCCGCATCTTGACCGAAGATGCACTGTCCGCCGATCCGAAGTTAGAATGCGACACGAACGCCACCTTCGGATCGAGCCCGAACCGCCGCACCTCGTCCGCAGCCATCATCGTCATCTCGGCGAGCTGCTCCGCCGTCGGGTCGTAGCTCACGTATGTGTCCGCGAGAAACAGCGGCCCCTGCCCCATGATGATCGCCGAGATCGTGGCGTAATCCTTGACCCCCGGCCCTTTGCCGATGATCTGGTCTACGTGCGTGAGATGCCGCTGGAACCGCCCGATCGGCCCGCAGATCACCGCGTCCCCGTCCCCGCGTCGCAGCAAGAGCAGCGCCAGCGGCGTATTCGACGTTCGCGCCACGCGTTGCGCCTGCGCCGGTGACACCCCGCGCCGCTCCACGAGCCTCTGGTATTCGTCCCCGAGCGCACTCATGCGCGGGTCGGTCTTCGGGTCGACGATTTCGAAATCGACGCCCATCTTGAGACGGATGCCGAGATGCGAAAGGCTCCGCTTGATGTCCTCCGCGTGGCCGACGAGGATAGGCCGCGCGATCCCCGCCTGGATCGCCTGCGCCGCCGCCTGCAGCACGTAGGGGTGCGCGCCCTCCGCGAAGATGAGCCGCTTCGGAGCGCGCCGTGCCGCATCGAACACCGGCTTCATCAGGAAGCCCGACCGGTAGACGAACGACGTCAGCTTCTGCCTGTACGCATCGAGATCCTCGATCGGCCGTACCGCCACGCCCGTCTTCATTGCCGCAGCCGCCACCGCCGGTGCGATTTCGAGAATGAGCCGCGGATCGAACGGCTTCGGCAGGATGTAGTCCGGCCCGAACACGAACGTGTCCGCGCCGTAAGCCGACGTCACGATGTCCGACGCCACCTGCTCCGCGAGCCCCGCGAGCGCGATGACCGCCGCCTTCTTCATCTCCTCGTTGATCTCCGTCGCACCGACGTCGAGCGCGCCGCGGAAAATGAAGGGGAAGCAGAGCACGTTGTTGATCTGGTTCGGATAGTCCGTCCGCCCCGACGCGATGATGGCATCCGGCCTGACTTCCTTGACATGTTCCGGAAGTATTTCCGGGTTCGGATTGGCGAGCGCGAACACGAGCGGCTTCGGCCCCATGCTCACGACCATGTCCTTGCTGACGACGTTCGCCGCACTGAGCCCGAGGAACACGTCCGCGCCCTTGATGACTTCGCCGAGCGTGCGCGCGTTCGTCTCCTGCGCGAACGGCTCCTTGTAAGGGTCCATCAGCTCCTTGCGGCCCTTGTAGACGACACCCTTGATGTCGGTGACCGTGATGTTCTCACGCTTGAGACCCAGCGAAACGAGCAGGTTGAGGCACGCCAGCGCCGCCGCCCCCGCACCACTCGTCACGAGCCGCACGTCTTCGAGCTTCTTGCCGACCACCTTGAGCCCGTTGAGAATGCCCGCCGCCACCACGATCGCAGTGCCGTGCTGGTCGTCGTGGAAGACCGGAATCTTCATCCGCGCCTTGAGCTGTTTCTCGATCTCGAAGCACTCCGGCGCCTTGATGTCTTCGAGATTGATGCCACCGAACGTCGGCTCGAGCCGCGCCACCGCCTCTACGAACGGCTGGACCTCTTTTTCCGCCACTTCGATGTCGAAGCAGTCGATTCCGGCGAACTTCTTGAACAGGACCGCCTTGCCTTCCATGACCGGCTTCGACGCCAGCGGTCCGATGTCCCCGAGCCCGAGCACCGCCGTCCCGTTCGTGATCACCGCGACGAGATTGCCCCGCGCCGTCAGCCGCGACACCATCATCGGGTCTTCCGCGATCGCCGTGCACGCATAGGCCACGCCCGGCGAGTACGCGAGAGCGAGGTCGGCCTGGTTGATGACGGGCTTCGTCGGCCGGATGGAGATTTTCCCGGGCGGATCGGACTCGTGATAGTCGAGCGCGGCCTTCTTGTTCGTTATGTCAACCATGTCTGTCCTGCCCTGGTACGAAGGAAGCCGCTGCTCCCGGCCGGCTACCGGCCGTCGCACGAACCTCCCTCATTACACAATTCCCTCCGGCGAGGCGAGACGCGGCCGCCCCCGCGCCCCCGGTCTTCGGTCGTGAAACCGTCTGCAAGACCTGCTAGCGTGCCCGTCCATGAGCCGACCTCTGCGTGATCGTGGGTCACACCCGTTCGCGCCAGACGCCGGACGCCAGACGCACTCCTGGAGAAAGATATGATCAAGGTCTACGGCCGCGCCAATTCCATCAATGTCCGCAAGGTCTTGTGGATGCTGGATGAAGTCGGCGAGGCCTATTCCCGCACCGATTGGGGTCGGGGGTACCGCCCGACCAGCGAACCCGAATTCGTGGCCGTGAGCCCCTTCGGCGTCGTCCCCGTCGTCGATGACGACGGCTTCGTCCTCCGCGAGAGCAACACCATCGTCCGCTACCTCGCCACCAAGCACGGCCGCACCGATCTCTACCCGTCCACCCTGCGCGAGCGCGCGCTGTGCGAAAGCTGGATGGACTGGGCCAACACCGACCTCTACCTCGGCGTGCGCCCGGTCTTCATGGGTCTCGTCGTGAAGAGCCCGGCCTTCTCCGACCCGAAGATGATCGCCGCCGGCGCCGACGACTGGAACGACCAGATGCGCCGCCTCGATGCCCACCTCGCCGCCGCTGGCCCCTATCTGATGGGCGCGAACTTCACCATCGCCGACATCCCCGCCGGCCTCGTCGTCAATCGCTGGGCATCCATCGACTTCGCCAAGCCCGAGCTCAAAAACGTGATGGCCTATTACGACCGGCTCGCCACCCGCCCCGCCTTCCGGACGCATGGCCGCAACGGCACACCATGACGTCCCGGCGCACAACCGATGGAAAACTTTCCGGCGTGCCCTTTGGGTGCCGCATTTCCATCGGACCAGTGCCATCATGTTGAATCTGATCGACATCGTCCGTCCGGCGACGGCCGCACTGGGCATCAGCCTGACGCTGGGTGGCACGGCGGCCGCGCAGGAATTCTGCGTCGTCTGCACTGCCCCCGCGACCATGTACCGGTGCACGATCGACAACTACCGGCCCGGCGCCGCCCCCAATCTCGGTGCCGTCTGCACCGATGCCATGACCCGCACCGGCGCGCACGCCACCTGCACGATAGGCAAGGGCATCACCGTGCTCGACTGCAACGGCCCGCTGATGCGTGTCGACATCGCAAACCCTACCAGCCCTGTCGTGACGAACGCTGCCGCCGCAGCAGCAAAAGCGGCCAAAGAGCGCAGCCAGACCGGCGATCCGAAAACGGTCCTCGACATGATCAAGCGCGCCCAGACGCCCGCGGCGCCACCGGCCACGCCTGCGACACCGGCAACCGCTCCAGCCGCGAAGCCGTCGGCGCCAGCGGGCGCAGCGGTCAAAGGGTCAGACCAAACCGCCACGGAAACCACCGCGCCTGCGAAGAAGCCAAATCCGCTTGCCGATACCTGGCGCTGCATGTCCTCGTTCTTCACCAGGTGCGGCGATTGATCGCCCGTCGTAAGACGAAAGACCTGATGCATCCGACCGTTTTCACTTGAAACTGCGCCCACCCTGCGCGACTCTGAAACCAACGCCCGTTCCGTTGCCACCCCCGGCGGCGGCGTCGGCATGGCGTCGCACCACGCGCGACGTCGCACACGTGACAATCATCCAACAATCTTCGAACAAGTCTTGGAGGAAGCGTATCATGACGGACAAGAAGCGCATCGTTCTCGTCACCGGCGGCATGGGCGGCCTTGGCGAGGCCATCTGCAAGAAGATGGCTGCGATGGGTCACGTCGTCGTGACGACCTACTCCCCGTCCAACAAGACTTCCGGTCAGTGGCTCGCTGACATGAAAAAGGAAGGTTTCGACTTCAAGGCCTATCCGGTTGACGTCACCGACCTCGACGACTGCACGCGGCAGATCGCGAAGATAACGGCCGAGGTCGGCCCAGTGGACGTCCTCGTCAACAACGCCGGCATCACGCGCGACACCACCTTCAAGAAGATGACCAAGGTTGACTGGTCCGCCGTCATTTCGACCAACCTCGACAGCGTCTTCAACATGACCAAACCCGTCATCGACGGCATGGTGGACCGTGGCTGGGGCCGCGTCATCAACATCTCGTCGGTCAACGGCCAGAAGGGTGCGTTCGGCCAGACCAACTATTCTGCCGCAAAGGCCGGCATGCACGGCTTCACGAAGGCCCTCGCCCTCGAAGTCGCCAAGCGTGGCGTCACGGTCAACACCATATCGCCCGGATACATCGGCACGAAGATGGTCACGGCAATCGACAAGACGGTTCTTGAAACCAAGATCCTGCCGCAGATCCCCATGGGCCGTCTCGGCAAGCCCGACGAAGTCGCCGGTCTCGTCGCCTACCTCTCGTCCGAGGAAGCGGCGTTCCTGACCGGCGCCAACATCGCCATCAACGGCGGCCAGCACATGCAGTAACGGGTGGCGCCATACGCGCGCCGATCCACCCGCTAAAATCCTGTCCGCGCCCGCCGGGAGGAGCCATCGTCGATGTGTAAGCGTCACGCTTTCGATCGCCGGGCCCTGCTGGCGGGCGCTGCCTTTGCAGCCAGCGCACCGCTTCTCGCCGCCCGCGCCCACGCCTCGGACGCTGCATTCATCCGCGAAGCCTTCCGCATGCGCGACGAAGCCATCGCCGCCGGCGATCAGCCGTATGGCGCTGTCGTCGTCCTCGACGGTCGCATCGTCGGCTACGGCCCGAGCCGCGTCGTCACCGACCGCAATCTGGATGCTCACGCCGAGCGGGTCGCGCTCTGGGCGGCACAAAAGGCACTCGGCCGCCAGCGCCTTGACGGCGCCGTCATATACTCATCCTCGGTTCCCTGCTTGGCCTGCCAGCGCGCCCTGGCGCCAGCCGGTATCACGCGCATGATCCACGGCCGGGACATGATCGACGCTGGCCCGCCGCGCGGGACCTAAGGTCCAGATCGCCGCCAGATGATCCGCTGATAACGCGGCACGTTCGGCACGAAATCCGGCCCCGACAGCGTCAGGCGATCACCGTCGAGCGAAATCTTCCGTGTCGATGTGAACCCCACGAGCGCGGGATTGGTCGAGACCTCGATCGCGTGGAAAACGGCCCCGTCGCGCACCTGAAACCGGCCCGCGTAAGCGAAACTGCCGTCGTAGGCTTCGGCCTTTTCGGTCGCACTCCCGGACACGAGTGGCCGTCGGCCGTCACGCGTCAGGATCGCACTCACATGGCCGTCCGCCGTGTAGAGGATGAAACCGTTCGCATCGCGCCCCAGCGGGTATTCGGGCTCGCGGCCGTCCTCGTAGACGAGCGCCCAGCTTTCGAGACGCCAGGTTCCGACGAGATCGGCTGCACGAGGATCATGGGACTGTGACATGGAGCCTCCCGGCAAACACGCGACGAGCCGAATACGGGTGCAACCGGCCGCGTGCGCCGCCTGCTCCCGGCCTGATGCGGCAGGATCGGCCAAACTGGCGCCGCAGTCATCACCCCTCGAACGCAAATGTCCCAGCCGTTCGCCACCATGATCCACTCGGTGCGAATCACTTCCTGTTTGGCCGCCGCATCAACCTCGACGGGCCAATTCATCCACACCCCTCCGATTCCTCTGGATCGTGCCAACCGGCAACTTGGCCCGCGCCCCGCCACTGACTAGCGTCCCCGCCAGTCGATCACGAGTTGCGCATTAGTCCGAGGAATGCCCATGACCACGCTGCAGCAAGCCGCGCAGAACCAGCTTCGCCAGTTCATCGAGCAGATCGAGCGCCTTGAAGAGGAAAAGAAAGCGCTCTCCGGCGACATCCGCGACAAGTTCGCCGAGGCGAAGGCGACCGGCTTCGACGTCAAGGTGATGCGGCAGATCCTTCGTCTCCGCAAGAAATCCAAGACCGAGCGCCAGGAAGAAGAGAGCGTGCTCGAAGTCTACATGCACGCCCTCGGCATGCTCGACGGCATCGTCACGACGCCGCCCTCGGAGGCCGCCGCCCGCACCCAGGCTGCCTACGACGACAGCGACGACGACAACGCCATGGACGCTGCGGAATAAACCGCGCGGTCGCCGTGTGGACATCTGAAGCGCAATTGAAAGCGCGCGTTCCGGCCGGCTCCGCGCGAGAAGAGTCGGAACGTGCAAACAAATACGCCGGAGCCTCGCGCTCCGGCGTTTTCTCATTTCGCAGCGTCCCATGTGTGGCGGTGAGCCTTCGTCGCTTCCGGCCGGCTCCGCGCGAGCGGAGTCGGAAGCGACAATCAAAGGCTCTTCAACCGAACTTCTTCTGGCTCTGCTCGACCACGTCCTCGAACGTCCGCATGCCCGTCGTCTGCGCGCTGACGAGCACGGCCATGTTGCCCGGCTTGTGCTGGTTCCGCATCATAGTCATGTGCGCCTTCGGGATCTGGTCCCACCCGAACACCTCGCTCATGCAGGGATCGATGCGCCGGTCGATGACGAGCTTGTTCGCCGCCGCTGCCTGCTTGAGGTTGGCGAAGTGCGAGCCCTGCACGCGCTTCTGATGCATCCAGAGATACCGCGCGTCCATCGTGAGATTGTAGCCGGTCGTACCTGCGCAGATCACGACCATGCCGCCGCGCTTGACCACCTGCACCGACACCGGGAACGTGCTTTCGCCCGGATGCTCGAACACGATGTCCGGGTTGACGCCCTTGCCGGTGATGTCCCAGATCGCCTTGCCGAACTTGCGCATTTCACCGAGCCACGCCTGATACTCCGGCGTCCCGACCTTCGGCAGCTGGCCCCAGCAGTTGAACTTCTTGCGGTTGATGACGCCCTTCGCGCCGAGCTGCATGACGAAATCGCGCTTGTCGTCTTCGGAGACCACGCCGATCGCATTCGCACCCGACGTCGCACAGAGCTGGACTGCGAACGAGCCGAGGCCGCCCGAAGCGCCCCACACCAGCACGTTGTCGCCCGGCTGCATTTCATGGCCCTTGTGGCCGAACAGCATGCGGTACGCGGTGGCCAGCGTCAGCGTGTAGCACGCCGCCTCTTCCCAGGTGAGATGCTTGGGACGCTCCATAAGCTGCCGGTCCTGCGCACGGCAGAACTGTGCGAACGAACCGTCCGGCGTCTCGTATCCCCAGATCCGCTGTGACGGCGAGAACATCGGATCGCCGCCGTTGCACTCTTCGTCGTCACCGTCGTCCTGGTTGCAGTGGATCACGACTTCGTCGCCGACTTTCCACCGCTTCACCTTCGAGCCGACCGCCCACACGATGCCGGACGCATCGGAACCTGCGATGTGATAGGGCTGTTTGTGCACGTCCCTGATCGGCGAGATCGGCGTGCCGAGCGACGCCCAGACGCCGTTGTAGTTGACGCCCGCGGCCATCACGAGGACGAGGACGTCGTGGCTGTCGAGCTCCCAGGTTGGAAGGACCTCCACCTTCATCGCCGTATCGGGCTCGCCGTGCCGCTCGGCCCGGATCGCCCAGGCGTACATGTTCTTGGGCACGTGTCCGAGAGGCGGGATTTCGCCGATCTCGTAGAGGTCCTTGAGTTGCCCCTGCGACCCGGCCTTGCTTTGCGCCTGTGCTGCCATCGAATTCGCCATTGTTCCTCGCCCTGACTTTTGGCTGCCCCCGATGCGCGCCCCGCACGGCGGTTTTAGCGGATCGGACGGTCGTTTATTGCATGGCTGAATTTTCGTTGCACTGCAAAAATAGTCGAATGCGAATATTCGGGTCCGACTGATCCACAACCTGCTGATCAGCCCCCCTCCCCCCGTACGGCCGACGCGACCGGGTCCGCCCATCGGTTAAAGAGACCTTTACTCTCACCCGGTATTGTACGGGGCGGTGCGACAGGATCGCCACCACCCGAAGTAATCTGCCGAAAGACGGGATGTTCCCATGGAATGGCTGTTGTTTCACCTCGATCAGATCACGACGACGGACACTCCGACGCTCGCGATCCTCGCCCTGATCGCCGGCGCCTGTGTTTCCGTGGTGCGTAACAGCCTCGTCGTACCCGCCCTTGTCGTCCTCATGTTCCCGATGATCGTCGCCATCGGCGCGGTCATCAATTACATCTTGAAATCGTTCGAGATTTTCCTTCAGAGCAAGGTCGACCAGTGGGCCATGCAGGTCATCTCCGCCGGCACCATCGCCGCCATCATTGTGGTCGGCCTCGTCGCCCTGCTCGGCAAGGCCAAGGACTATCGCAAGACGGCCTGAGTCCGCCCTGGAGCCAGCGAGCCCGGTCGCGCGTCTGCGCCGACAGGATGATTGTGCGCCGCATCAATCCTCGGTAGATCTGCTCCTGGTTCGAAGCGGATGCGAGGAACGATCGTCATGACCGGCAAAGCTCCCACAGCCGATACGGCCACCGCCACGTCGGCGCCGCGCCGTGACCAGCCCTGGATGTTCCGCACCTACGCTGGCCATTCGACAGCCGCGAAATCCAACGAGCTCTACCGCAAGAACCTGTCGAAGGGGCAGACCGGCCTCTCCATCGCCTTCGATCTGCCGACCCAGACCGGCTACGACAGCGACCACGAACTCGCCCGCGGCGAAGTCGGCAAGGTCGGCGTGCCCGTCTCCCATCTCGGCGACATGCGCACGTTGCTCGACGGCATCCCGCTCGGCGACATGAATACGTCGATGACGATCAACGCGACGGCCGCCTGGCTGCTCGCGCTCTACGTCGCCACCGCCGATCAGACCAACCAGCCGCGTGGCAAGCTCACCGGCACCATCCAGAACGACATCATCAAGGAATACCTGTCGCGCGGCACGTACGTGTTCCCGCCCGCGCCGTCGCTCCGCCTCATCAAGGACACCATCACCTTCTGCACCGCCGAGGTGCCGAAGTGGAACCCCACGAACGTCTGCAGCTATCACCTTCAGGAAGCCGGCGCGACGCCCGTACAGGAACTCGCCTTCGCGCTCGCCACCGGTATCGCCGTCCTCGACACCGTCAAGACTTCGGGCGAAGTCTCGGATGCCGCCTTCGGCGCCGTCTTCGGTCGCATCTCGTTCTTCGTCAATGCCGGCCTGCGCTTCGTCACCGAAGTCTGCAAGATGCGCGCCTTCACCGAACTCTGGGAGGAAATCGGCCGCACGCGCTACGGCGTCACCGATCCGAAGCAGCTTCTGTTCCGTTACGGCGTGCAGGTCAACTCGCTCGGACTGACCGAGCAGCAGGCCGAGAACAACCCGTATCGCATTCTCATCGCTGCCCTCGGCGTGACGCTCTCCAAGCGAGCCCGCGCCCGCGCCCTGCAATTGCCCGCCTGGAACGAAGCACTCGGTCTGCCCCGTCCCTGGGATCAACAGTGGTCGCTGCGCATGCAGCAGATCCTCGCCTACGAAACCGACCTTCTCGAATTCGCCGACATCTTCGACGGCGCGCCCGAGATCGAGCGCAAGGTCACGAGCCTCAAGGAAGAGGCGAAAGCAGAACTCGCCGTCATCGAACGCATGGGCGGCGCCGTCGCCGCCATCGACTACATGAAGCGCCGCCTCGTCGAGAGCAACACAGAGCGCTTGCGCCGGATCGAAAGCGGCGATCAGGTCGTCGTCGGCGTCAACCGCTATGTCGAAACCGAACCGTCGCCTCTGTCGGCAGGAACCGCTTCGATCGAAGTGGTCGATCCCCGCGTCGAGGCCGATCAGATCGAGCGTTTGATTGCATGGCGCGCGAACCGCGATGCCAAGGCCGCCACCAAAGCGCTGGCCGAACTCGAGGCCGCCGCCCGCGAAGGCCGTAACGTGATGCCCGCCTCGATCGCCTGCGCCACTGCCGGCGTCACGACCGGCGAATGGGGCGGCACCCTCCGCAAGATCTTCGGTGAATATCGCGCTCCGACCGGTGTCAGCGCATCGACCGCAGCGGGCAAGTCCACGACGGAGAAGATCACGGCCGTTCGCGCCGACGTCGAGAAGGTTTCCGCTGACCTCGGTCGCCGCCTGAAATTTCTCGTTGGCAAACCCGGCCTCGACGGCCACTCCAATGGCGCCGAGCAGATCGCCGTCCGCGCCCGCGACTGTGGCATGGACGTGGTCTACGAAGGCATCCGCCTGACACCCGCCCAGATTGCCCGCGCCGCCGTCGACGAAGCGGTCCACGTCGTCGGCCTCTCGATCCTGTCGGGCAGCCACGTTCCGCTCGTCAAGGACGTGCTCGCCCGCATGCGCGCCGAAGGCATTGGCGACGTGCCCGTCGTGGTCGGCGGCATCATCCCGCCCGAGGACGAAAAGATCCTTCGCGCCGCCGGCGTCGCTGCCGTCTATACGCCGAAGGATTTCGATCTCAACGCCATCATGGCCGACATCGTCCGCCTCGCAGCCCAGCCGCCGAAGGCCGCCTGAGCCACAACTTTTTCGAAAGTTCGGATTAGACGCGAAATGCGAATCGCAGTTGCTATGACTATCGGGAGATAGTCATGACATTCCAATCAGCCAACATCCTCGCAATTCTGCAGACTTTGACGGGCGCAGGCGTAGCGCTGGCAGCAGTGTATCTCGCGCACTTCTTCCAAATGCGACGAGAACAGGAAAGGCGAATGTTTGACGTTCGTATTGCCGAACAGGAAAGAGTGCGGGAAAAAGGCGAGCTGCTTTACACTCAAGTACACCGATACGGACTTGCCCTGACAGGTCACTGGCTAGACCTAGTTGGGGTTATGAAGCAAAAGCTGACTCTGGATCAGTGCAATGATCTCTTCATCAACCGCGACCACAGCGAGCTAAGATACGAACAACTGGAGCTAAATGTTCGGTTGTACTTTCCATCTATTTATGGGGATCTCGAACTACTTCTGGAACGACGGGAAGCAGGCAACAAAATTGCTTCGGACTTTAAAAGGCAATATAAAACAGGACAGCTCGACGGCTCATCTTTCGTCAGACCAATGTGTGACGCAATGCAAGAAGTCGATTTCGCCGTAGAAACACTTAAAACTTCTATCGTAAATTGCATTTTTGCAACGACTAAGCCGACCTAGGTTCAGCCGCGAGGTCAAATTAGTTCTTGCCGACCACAAATTCGGGCGAATAGGTAGCCATTTATTAACTTTGCGAGAATGTTCACATAAGTTTAATTGTCGAATTAGCTCTCTTTGAATGTGTCCGGCTCACTCTGCCCGGACTATTCCGAAGGAGGCGCGCCATGCACGCTCAGCCGGCCAAGATGCAGACCTCGTTCCCGAGTTACCCGATGGCCGCATGGGCGTCCGCGGGACCGATATTTCTTTTGGCTATCGTGTTCGTGCTGACGACAATCACACGGCAGACCGATGAGCACCTGCGCGCCGCAGCCATCATCTCCATCATCATGCCGGTCTTTCTCGGTTCCGCAGCATGGCTGGCGACGAGGCCCGCCTACGAGGTCCGTCACGACACCATCGCCGGCGCGCTCGTCCTCACCCAGACCTGGCCCGTTCGCCGCACCATCCTTACAATACAGACATCGAGCATAGTCTCGATCGACGTGCGCCGCGCCAATACCGACGACGGCCTCGCCTACTCCGTCATGGCGCGTCTCGCCGACTTGTCCGAGGTCTCACTCAGCGCCGAGATCGTGAGCAAGAGAAAGGCCGAACAACTTGCCGCGTCCCTCAGAGAAGCGCTCGGTCTCTGAAACCCCCAGCGCGAATCAGAACAGCTTCATCCCCGGCGGTATCGGCAGCCCGGCCGTCGCCTCCTGCATCTTCGCCTGCATCGCGGATTCCGCCTTGGCCTTGGCGTCCGCGATCGCCGCGATGAGCAGATCTTCGAGAATTTCCGCTTCGTCCGGCCTCAGGAGCGACGGATCGATCTTGATCCCACGCACGTCTCCCTTGCCGTTGAGGGTGGCCTTGACCATGCCGCCGCCCGCCTGACCGTCGACCTCGAGCGCCGCAAGCTCGGCTTGCATTTGCGCCATCTTGGCCTGCAGTTCCTGCGCCTTCTTCATCATGCCCATCAGGTCTTTCATCGCGTCTCTCTCAGCTCCAGAAATCTCAGCAACAGTTTCGTCTTCCGTCGGGCGAGACAGTAACGGTATGGGCCGGGTCAAACCCTGCCCTCGCACGACGCAACATGCGCTCTCGCCCTCAGCCGCTCGCGCTTTCGTCGCGCTTTGGCCGCGCCATCGGTTTCACCGAGACGATCTTCGCGTCCGGAAAGGTCTTGAGGACTTCCTCGACCGCCGGGTGTTGTTTGAGGTCTTCGAGTTCCGCCGCCGCCCGCTCGCGCGCCACCTCACCGACCGGCTTTGAGCCCATGCGCGGCGCGATGGCGACCATCCATTTACGGCCCGTCCACTCGTTGAGTTTCTCGCGCAGCCGGTTCGCGACTTCCTTGGGTGCCTTCGGTAGAAGAAAGATCTCGATCGCGCCCTGCGCCGCATCGAATTTGACCAGGCTTACGTTGTCCTCGAGCTGTATCTTCAGCATCGCGTCACGACGTGCACCCGCGAGTTCGATCACGTCCTCGAAGGTACGGACCTGGATCGGCGCGATTGGCTGGACTGCCGCAGACGGCCCCATGTCCGCCTCCGCTTCCGCCATGTCCTCGCTGATCTCGATGGCACCCGGGTCCACGTCGCCACCGAAAGCGTCGAACGATGCCACCGGCGGCGGATCGTCGGCGAGATCGACCGGCATGGGCCGTTCGTCTTCCCAGGGCGGCACTGACGGAGCGGCCGCCGCATCCGCCG
>DAOMWV010000037.1:0-17765 GCA_035436725.1 Hyphomicrobiaceae bacterium | reverse complement strand
GTGTCCGCATCACCGGCCGCCATACCGCGACCGGTGACGCCCTGGCGACGGCCGAAGCCTTCGTCAAGCTCGTGCCCCATCTCCGCGAGCGCGGCATCCGCACCGTCGCCGAAGCCGAAACTGCCTGCCGCACCCTCGCCGAACAGGACGCGCGTACGCAGGGTGGCCTGATGGTGCCGGACGCGACCCCGCAATCGGTCCCCGCCGATCTCGCCCGGCTCGACGTTTTCGCCTTCCGCCATCGCGTCAGCGACGTCATGAGCAAGCCTCCCGCGACGATGCCCGGCACCGCCACTGTCCGCGAAATGATCCGCCACCTGCTCGACGCCGGTCTGAGCTCCGTATTCGTCACCCTCGATGGCGGCCGCTCCGGTATCGTGACCGAACGCGACGCCCTGCGCGTCATCCGTGACCACGACGTCGCCGCGTTCGACCGGCCCATTTCTACGATCGCCAAGAGCCCGCTGCATGCCGTCGCCGACGACGATCACGTCTATCGTGCCATTGGCCGTATGGAGCGGCTGAAAATCCGCCACCTCGCGGTCCTGAACGCGGCCGGCGAGATCGTCGGAGCGCTGACGCCCCGCAATCTCCTGCGCAACCGCGCCACGACCGTCATCGCCATCGGCGACCGTATCGCCGTCGCTGACACCGCCGAACAGCTCGGCGCCTGCTGGGCCGAAATCCCGGCCATGGTCGTCAACCTGCTGCGCGAGGACGTCGACGCACGCACCATCGCCGGCATCGTCAGTTCCGAAATCTGCGCCATCACCCGCCGCGCCGCCGAACTGTCCGAACGCGAGATGGCCAAGGCCGGTCGGGGCGCGCCACCCGTACCCTACGCGGTACTCGTCCTCGGCTCGGCCGGACGCGGCGAAAGTCTCCTCGCCGCCGATCAGGACAACGCCATCGTCTTCGAGGCAGGAGAGCCGGGCGGTCCGGAAGACAAATGGTTCGAGGCGATGGCGACGCACATGGCGCGCATTCTCGACGAGGTCGGAATCGTCTACTGCAAGGGCGGCGTCATGGCGAAAAACGCCGAGTGGCGTCATTCGCTTGCCGGCTGGACCGCGGTGATCGACGGCTGGGTGCGGCGCCAGAACCCCCAGGACCTGCTCAACGTCGACATCTTCTTCGATGCGGTACCCGTACACGGCGACATGGCGCTGGGCCGTGCCGTCCTTGGCGCCGCCTTCGATCGCGCACGTGCCACCCCCGACTTCCTCAAGATGATGACCGAACTCGCCCGCCAGTGGACCTCGCCGGTCGGCCTGCTCGGCGGTTTCCAGAAGACGGACGGCCGGCTCGACCTCAAGAAGTTCGGCCTGATGCCGGTCTTCACTGCCGCGCGCGTCCTCGCCTTGCGCCATGGTGTGGCTGACCGTTCGACCGCCGCCCGCCTCCACGGTGTCCACGCCCGCAAGATCGGGGCACCCGAGACGATCGGCAACATCCTCGCCGCCCATGAACTTTTCATGCGCACCGTTCTCGAGCAGCAGATCGCTGATGGCGGTGCCGGAATTCCGCTCTCCCCGCGTGTCGATGTTGACCGGCTCGACAAGACCAAGAAGCGCGACCTGAAGGATGGCTTCGACGCTGTCTCAGAGGTCATCGATCTCGTTGCCGAAGGTCGCCTGACCTGAGCGGCGGTGCCTCAGCGGCCGAGTGCAAAGAATACCGCAAGCGTCAGGAACGCCACGCCGAGGCCTGCGGAATATTGCGCGAACCTCAGGAATACCTCGCGCAGAACGCCGCCGATGATCTGCTGCGCCGTCCCGGCTTCCGGCCGCTCCTCCTTTGGCAGCATCAACCAGACTTCGGTGGCCTGATATGGACGACGCGAGGCATAGTGCGCCTTCAGCAGCAGCACGGCACACGTCAATAGCGCGAAATAACCGCCGAACTTGAAGGCGAGTTCCGGCTCCCCGGAGAAACCGACCATCGCCGTGCAGCATCCGAGCGCGGCAAATCCGCAGGCCCGCGCCACCGAAAGCTGTGCCAACGCCTCGATCTTCTGCAACATGGATCGCCCGTTTCGCGCCTGACGCCCCTCTGGTCAGGTTAACGGCGCGGTGCCTGCTGGCAAGTAGCCCGGACGTCCGCGCCCATACACTTAGCCGTGATCCCGCAGGACCGGGTAAGTCGCGAGCGTCTGAAATCAGGCCACCACGCCCACCAGCATGAGCGGCAAACCCACGAGCACCATCGTCGAGATCAGCCAGATTCCGATCGACATCGGAGAAGAGTCCTCGAGACCCTTGGCCCGTTCGTAGAGTGCCGCCGGCACTCCCGCCAGTACCAGCGTGGTCGCCGACGCCAGGATCGAGGCGAGATAGGTGAGCACCAGTGGCGACGTGAGAAAGGTACCAGCCAGCAAGGCCTTGAGCAGAACCACGAACGGCAGCAGAACCGGCGACCACGTCATCCCGTTCATCAGCGAAAGCCCGGCCGTGGCGATGAGCATCACGTCCTTCTGCATCGTCTCCTGACGATGGTGCATGTCGTCCATGATCAGCCCTCCGTTCCGAGAAACGGCTTTACGCCCGAGGCGATCACCGTGAGATACAGAAACATGCGAAGCGCCATCAGCCAGACAATCGCCAGAACGATGACGAGCCCGTTCGGGACGATCTTCGGTGTGACGATCCGCACGAGACGTACGACCGGATCGGTGATCTGGCGGAAGACCACCAGGATGGTCGCATCCTGCTTTTTGGCGAAGAAGAGTTCGAGCACATAGCGGCCGATCAGTGTGTACACCAGAGCCGCCATGACGAGGTTCGGCAGGTGGAAGTACCAGTGGGTAAGCAGGCTGTCGCCCATGCCTCGAACTCCGCTTCGTCGCGCTGTCGTCTCGGGATTGACATGAAAGAAGGGCGGGACACAAGGCCCCGCCCTCCGATTTCAGGTCGAACGATCAACCGGGGCTCAGTGAGCCACGACCGCGTCGCTCTTTTCCTGCATGATCGTCTCACCGCGCGGACGGCGGACGGCATCGACCATGTCCATCGTCGCCTGCGACGGAGCCGGCGTCATCAGCGACACGATCCAGATCGTGATGAAGCCCGCTGGCAGCGCGAACAGCGCCGACGAGATGTTGTTGATGTTGAACCAGCCGACCTTCGAGGCCAACGGGTGCGAACCGGCAACCCAGCTGTCCATCGCGTTCGGCGCCGCCATGGCCTTGACGAGATCAACGACTGGCGCGCCCGTAACCGGGTTCAGCAGCGATGACATGCCGGCATACTTGACGCCAAATCCGGGGAAATAGCGCGTCACGACCAGGTAGAACATGCAGAGACCGAAGCCGACGATCATGCCGGCGATGGCACCCTGCTTGTTGGCACGCTTCCACCAGACGCCGAGCACGAGCGCCGGGAAGATACCGGCGGCAGCGATCGAGAACGCCCAGGCGACCATCCCGAGAATGTCGGCCGGACGTGTCGAGGCGGTGTAGGCTGCGAGCAACGCCACCAGCAACAGGAGGACACGCGAAACGATCAGACGGGTCTTCGTCGGAGCGTTCGGGTTGATCATCTTGTAGTAGATGTCGTGGCTGAGAGCGTTGGCGATGGCGAGCAGCAGACCGTCGGCGGTCGACAGCGCGGCGGCGAGACCGCCGGCAGCGACGAGACCGGCGATGACATACGGCATGCCAGCGATTTCAGGCGTCGACAGAACGATCACGTCCGTGTTGATGCCGAGATCCTGGTGCCGCAGGAAGCCACCCTGGTTCGGGATCGCGCTACAGGCAGCCGCAACTGCTTCGGCCGAAGCCGCTGCCTTGCCGCAAACCGTCACGAGACCGAGCTTGCCATACGTGTAGATCCACGCCGGGAGGTCGGCGAGGGCCGTCTTCTTCGCGATCAGGCTGTACACTTCGAGCTTCGAGAACGCAGCGTACGCAGGCGCCGTGAAGTAGAGCAGGAAGATGAAGAACAGCGACCACGCGACCGACGAGCGGGCTTCACGGACCGACGGGGTCGTGAAGTAGCGCATCAGGACGTGCGGCAACGACGCCGTGCCGACCATGAGGCAGAGGATCAGCGCGAAGAAGTTGGCCGGCGAGTAGTTGAGGAACGGCGTGATGTGCGGCTTGAGTGTCGCGGCATTCGCCAGACCATCCGCCACCATCTTCTTTTCGAGATTGCCGATGTCCACGAGTGCCTGACCATAGGTCAGCTGCGGGAGCGGCAGGCCGTACTTCTTGAACGACAGGATGACGACCGGAATGAGGTACGCGACGATCAGAACGATGTACTGCGCGACCTGCGTCCAGGTAACCGCCTTCATACCACCGAGCATCGAGCAGAGCAGGATGCCGATGAGGCCGACGTAGACGGCGACGACGAAGTCCATGCCGAGGAAGCGCTGGGCGATCAGACCCGTGGCGAAGATCTGCGCGACCACGTAGGTGAACGAGCAGGCCAGCAGGACGATAACCGCGAGGAAGCGCGGGAAGTTGCCTTCGTAGCGTGCCGCGAAGAAGTCCGGAACCGTATAGGCGCCGTACTTCCTGAGGAACGGAGCGATCAGGATGGCGACGAGCACGTAGCCGCCGGTCCAGCCGAGCACGAAGGCGAGGCCGTCGTAACCGAGCAGGTAGAGCGAGCCGGCCATGCCGACGAACGAGGCGCCGGACATCCAGTCGGCACCGGTGGCCATGCCGTTGTAAAGGGCCGGAACCGAGCGGCCCGCGACGTAGTATTCGCCGGCTTGCGCGGTGCGCGACAGAACGCCGATCGCGGCGTAGACCATGATGGTCAGGAACACGAACCCGTAGCCGATGTAGACGTTCGGAACGCCCATCTGCTCGAGGACGGCGAGGATGGCGACGAAGCCGAAGAACCCGCCGGTGTACATTCCATAGATTTTCCCGAGATTATCGAGAAAGGCGCCAGATTTAGCTGGTGCAGCCATTTTTATTTCCCCCGATTATTATTGATCTTCGGCCACGCCTTCTTGCCTGTCGATCGCTTCCTGCCGCTTGGCGAAGAGGAACAACATGACGACGAAGGCGATGAGCGATCCCTGGGCAGCCATGTAGAACCCGAGCGGGAAGCCCAGGATCCGGATGCTGTTCAGCGGCTCGACGAAAAAGTGAACGACGAAACTGAAGAAAACCCACAATGCGAACATGGTCCACATCAGGGCGCTGGTTCTTGCCCAGTAGCGATCGCCTGTCCCGTTGGACATAAAGCTTCCTCTCCTCGAAGTGTTGGATAAAACGTGCACGTCTTAATTGGTCTCGAATCCGCGCAAATCCTCCGAGACTCTGTCTTATATGCTAGCATCGCCCACGAGTGAGCGGACCTAGACTTTAGTTTCGCGGGAATCGCGGGCGTTGCACTGCGATACGCCCCCCGTAGAACCACGATCTCGTGGCATTTCTCTCGGACTGGCCTCACTCTTCACGCCTGCTATGACAGCCCGCACTGGACTGATGAGCCGAACGGACGCTCCACAAATGGGCCCGCACCGGACGCGAACGACCGATAGTCACACGATTCGGCACGATTGGCTGCGAGCAAGCGAACCCGGTTTTCACCGCCCGTAAATATGCTGCGTCAGGCCGTGACCTCGGACGTGACGTCATGCCATGACTTCCATGTTCTGATGACACGGTCTGAGGGCATGCGATCGCTGCATGTTAGGGCTCGGCCCTGCCCGACCCGGTTACGAGCGATCCCGCAAGCGGCTCGCCGCCGTCTTCGACAGCCCTGTTAACCGGAACTCTGCCGGATCTCCGGGCGGGCCGCGATCGGCAAGTAAACCGACTGCTCTGTCTTTTCGGACAGCAGCCGTAAAACGAGTTGCCCCGTTTGCCGGCCGATGTCGAGTGCATCGACGACGATCGTCGAGATCGGCGGGATCGAGCACCGCGATATCTCGAAGTCCCCGAAACCTGCGACGGCGATGTCCTCGGGTACGCGGCGGCCGAGCGCCCGGCACTCCGTGAGTGCGCCGAACGCAGCGGGGTCTGAAACACACATGATCGCATCCGTCTCCGGCCAGCGCTCCAGGATCGTCCGCAGCGCTTCGCGGCCCTGCATCATGTTGATCGGGGGCGCGGCCAGGGCGACCTGCCGCGACGGATCGAGGCCGGCCCGCCGCATCGCATCGCGAAAGCCCTTCCGTCGCTCCGCGCCGCGCGTGCCGCTGTCGTCGCATTCACCGATATAGGCGATGTTGCGGCGCCCGCTCGTGATCAGGTGGGCGGTCATCTCCGCCGACGCCTTGCGATTCGAGAAGCCGACGACATGCTGGATCGGGTGTTGCGGCATTTCCCAGATTTCCACGACGGGAATTCCGCTCTGCTCGAGCAGCTTCCGCGCCTTTGGCGTATGGCTGTCATAGGTCACGATCAACGCTTCCGGCCGCCGTTCGAGCATCATCTCGATGAGATATTCGGCCTGCGCGGCGCTGTAGCCGGTATAGCCGAGAAGCAATTGAAGGCCGGCGGGGTTCAGGATTTCCTGCAGGCCCGACGCCGTTTCGGCAAAATGCGGGTTGTTGAGAGAGGGAACGAGCACGCTCACGAACCCCGACTTCTGCGACGAAAAACTGCCGGCGAGACGATCGGGGACATAGCCGAGCTCGTCGACCTTCTGGAGGATGAGACGGCGCGTTTCCGGTGAGATTCGGCCATCGCGCTTGAGCGCGCGCGACACCGTCATCGCCGAAACGCCGGCGGCGCGCGCCACGTCGATCATCTTTATGCGCTTCATGGGTGCCGGCCCGAAAACTGCTGCGTCGCGCAGTTATACTGCACTGCACGCCTGAAATCCCAATGTCCGCGGTAGCCGGGATGACAAGTCGACGCAGCTCATGCTACGGTTCATGATATCGATAACATGATCCTGAACCAGATCAGTCTGGCAATCGGGACGCCACGGAAACGCTGAGCCAATCGCACGAGCGATAACCCGAGGAGTTCGACCATGGACGTGACGCGCCGCAGTGTGATGAAAACCGGTGCTGCTGCCGCAGCCGCCCTTTCCATGCCCTACTATGCCCGCGCACAGGGCCGCGGCTGGGACAAGCTCAAGGGTCAGACGATCGTCGTCAACTGGCCGGCGCATCCACACTACGCTGTCGCCAAGAAGCTGCTCCCCGAGTTCACTGCCGCCACCGGTATCAAGGTCGAACTCGACGAGATGCCGTATCTCCGGCTCAAGGACGCCCAGGTCCTCCAGATGGGCAAACCCAAAGGCGACTACGACGTCTGCGTCTACGTCATCATGTGGAAGACGGAATACGTGCACCGCAAGTTCCTCACGGAACTGGAGCCGATGTTCCAGAACGCCGAACTCGCCATGCCGGATTACGATCGCGGCGACATCATCAAGGGCTACTACGAGGGGCTCGGGCTGGTCGGCGGACCACGCGGTTATCTGCCGGGCCCCGGGGCAAAGCTCTACGGCATCCCGTACGGTGCGGAATGCTCGGTTCTCGCCTATCGCAAGGACATCTTCGCCAAGCACAATCTGACGGTGCCCAAGACCTATGACGACCTGCTCGCCGCGTGTCGGGCGGTCAAGCAGAAGGAAGCCGGGATGGGAGGGCTCACGTCCCGCGCCCAGGCAGGGCATCAGGTCACGGCCGGCTGGCTGCTACATCTCACGCCGTATGACGGCCTCGTCATTGACGACAAATATCTCCCGCGCGTCGCCGATGAGCCGTCGCTGAAGGCGACCGCTGTCTTCAAGGAGATCATCGACACCGGACCGGCCGGCGGAGCGTCGTTCGATTTCGGCCAGATGATGAACGCATTTCTGCAAGGCCAGTCCGCGATGTATCTCGACACGATTTCCGTGTTCGGCCCGGCGCGTGACCCGGCAAGATCGAAAATCGCAGATACGGTCGGCTACGCGGTGCATCCGAAGGCTGCGAAATACTCCGGCGAACTCGGCGGCTTCGGCATGGCCATTCCCAACAATTCCGAGCGCAAGGAGGCCGCCTTCGCCTTCATCCAGTGGATGACCGCCAAGGCTCAGGACGTCAAGGCGTCCGCGATGGGCGGCCAGCCCATGCGGCTCTCGACGCTCGATCATCCCGACGTGCAGAAAGTCTACCCCGTCGACGTTTACCGGGAATGCCTGAAGATCGCCAATCCCGACTGGCGGCCGATCATCAACGAGTGGACGGAAATCTCCGAGAAAGTGCTCGGCGTGCATCTCTCCGAGATCATCACAGGCAAGGCGGAAATCAAACCGTCGATGACGGAAGCTGCGGCCAAGATCAAGGCGATCTGTGAACGTGCGGGTTACTACAAGACCTGATGCGAATACGCGGCCGGTCGAGGACCGGCCAGGAATGTCTCTCCGGCGCATGTTCGTGCGCCGGAGTCGTCCGCCAATTGCGGGACCGGTGTGCCGATGACCTCAGACCAACCCGGACAGAGCCGACTAGTTCCATATTTCTTCGCATTGCCGGCCATTGCCGTCATGGCAATCGGGCTCTTCTATCCGGTTCTCGAAACGTTGCGACTGTCGGCTTACGAGGTCCGGCTCGGTGAAGCGCCGACGAGCCAGGCGTTTCGCGGTTTGACGATATTTGCCGAGGTCCTGTCTGATCCGTCGGTCCAGGCTTCGATGCTGACGACCCTGAAATTCGCTGTCATCGTCGTCGCAATCGAACTCGTGATCGGCGTCGGCCTTGCGCTGATGCTTGAAGGGAAGATCCCGGGCATGAGCACGCTTCGGACGATCTTCGTGCTCCCGATGATGATCGCGCCGGTCTGCGTCGGTCTCATCTGGCGATACATGTTCGACGCGAACGCCGGCCCGATCAACAGCTGGCTTTCGTTTACGGGCTGGCAGCCGGCCTGGCTCGCCGACGCCGACCTCGCCCTTCTTGCGGTCTGCCTCACGGATATCTGGCAGTTCACGCCCTTCGTCTTCATCATGGCTTTGGCCGGCCTGCAGGGCCTGGATAGCTCGCTCGTCGAGGCCGCGCGCGTCGACGGCGCGCGTCTCTGGCAGATAATCTGGTACATCAAGTTGCCACTGCTTATGCCGATCCTGATGATCACGTTGTTGATGCGATTGATCGATGCGCTGCGCGGTCTCGAGGTGGTCTACGCGATGACGAACGGCGGGCCGGGGCTCGCGACCGAACTCTTCTCGCTGCATATCTACAAGAGCGCCTTCGTGACCCAACGCATGGGGCATTCTGCCGCCCTGTCCGTGTGTCTTCTCATTGTTACGACGGTGCTGAGTGCCGCCCTTCTCGCCGTGAACAATCCCATGCGCCGGGAGCGGGCCTGATGACACCGGCTTTCGCGAGGTCCGCGCCGAGACTGCTGCAGATGGCAACGGCGTGGTTGCTCGCACTCGTCGTGATCGTGCCGCTTGCGGTGATGGTGGCGACGTCGTTCAAGACGCAGCGGCAGATCTTCGACAGCGGCTTCTCGTTCTTCTTCATGCCGACGCTCGACAACTACCGGAACATTCTCGAAGGCCGGTTCCTGGGCTACGTCGGAAACAGTATCATCGTTGGTGTCGTATCCACGCTGGCGACGCTCGTTATCGGAACGATGTGCGCCTACGCTCTGTCACGCTTTCGTTTTGCCGGCCGCGGAACGCTCGCCTGGAGCACGCTCCTGTTGCGGACCATACCTCCGGCGGTACTCGCTGTGCCCATCTATTTCATCTGGAACCGCATAGGCCTGGACGGGCTTGGCGGCCTCATCGTCGTCTATGTCGCGCTCAATCTTCCCTTCACGATCTGGCTCCTCTACGGCTTCATCGAACAGATCCCGCGCGAGCTGGAAGAGTCGGCTGCTGTCGACGGTTGCGGACCCTTTCGCGGGTTCTTCGTGCTGATCCTGCCGTTGTTGAAACCCGGCCTTGCAGCCGCCGGAATTTTCACCTTCCGCATCGCCTGGAACGAACTCGTGCTGTCGTCGATCCTGACCAACCGTACGACGCGCACTCTGCCCTATGCCGTGTTCCTCTTCATCAAGGACACCGGCATTGACTGGGGCGAGCTGATGGCCGCCGGTGTCCTCATCGCCATCCCGCCGCTGATCTTCACGTTCATGGCCGCCCGCCAGATCATCGCCGGTCTGACGTCGGGCGCCGTCAAGGGCTAAAACACAATACGATAGGAGAGCACCATGCCGTATCCGAGAAAAGAACTGGACATCTTCCACGACAAATCGATCAGCGAACATGGCGCCTGGTTTGGCAAGTCGATGCCCATCAGCCGGGAAGCGATGCTCAAGAATGTTTTCCGCTTCGGCGCCATGCCCGACAGTGACCGGGCCTTCATCGATGCCGTGATACCCGGCCACAACCGTATCCTGATGGGCGCCCTCGGTCGTGGCACCAGTGACGAGAACCTGAAGCCCCAGGTCGAGACGGCTGAAAACTACCACATCGATTTCATAAAGGCCGAGCCCGGGAACGGCGCGGCGCTCCATTCCCACGACAGCGAGGAGACCTTCATCTGCCTCACCGGCCGCTGGCGCGTGACGTGGGGTGACAATGGCGAGGAGAGCGTCGAACTCGGCTACCTCGACGGCATCTGCTGCCCCCCCGGTGTGATGCGGTCGTTCTCGAACATTTCGGGCGAGACCGCGTTGCTGCTCTCGATCCTCGGCGGCAGGGAGCCTGGCCATGTCATCTGGTCGGCCGCCATCCACGACAAGATGTCGAAGGCCTACAAGTGACGGCGCATAGCGTCCTCGTCGCAGCGGTCTGATCATGGTGGACTGGCTGCTGGCCCCGATCGATGTGACGAGACCCCACGCGGTCGCGGGGCTCGTCGCATGGCATGCGCGCCTGATGGTTTTAGGCTGGGGGATACTTCTGCCCGCCGGCATATTCGTCGCGCGTTTTCTCAAGATCACGCCGCGCCAGGACTGGCCACGCGTCCTGGACAACAAGACGTGGTGGTGGCTGCATCTGTTCTTCCAGTATTCTGGTGTCGCGAGCGTACTTCTTGCTCTCGGACTAATCGTCGCCGGTGGCGCGCATGCAACCGGACTGCATGCGGTCTTCGGCTGGACGGTCATGGCCCTGACGCTCGCCCAGCTCGTGAGCGGTTTGCTGCGTGGCTCCAAGGGCGGGCCGACTGCACCGGGACCGGATGGCTCCCTCGACGGCGACCACTATTCGATGTCGCCGCGACGGCGCGCTTTCGAGCACTTCCACAAGTCGGTCGGCTACCTAGCCCTGCTGCTTTCGATCGTGGCGATCGTTAGCGGCCTGTGGCTGGTCAACGCACCGAAATGGATGTGGCTCGGCATCGCGACATGGTGGTTGAGCCTTCTCGGCATCGGCGCGGTCCTTCAGAGGAACGGGCATGCCGTTGACACTTATCAGGCCATTTGGGGGCCGGACCCGTGCCATCCCGGCAACCAGCTTCCGCCGATCGGTTGGGGCATCAGGCGCAAGGGCTGGAAGCAACCGCCATGAAAGACTATCGCATCATCGATCCTCGCTTCGGAAAGCTGATCATCGGTCACGCCAAACTCGAGCACCTCTGGACCGGCGGCCGCTGGGTCGAAGGGCCGGTGCACGTCCCTGCAGGTCGTTACGTCCTGTTCTCTGATATCCCGAACGATCGCATAATGCGCTTCGACGAAACGAGCGGAAACGTATCGGTATTTCGCGAGCCAGCGCGCAACGCCAACGGAAACACGCTGGATCATCAGGGCCGTCTTGTTACCTGTGAACACCAGAGCCGAAGTGTCACCCGGACCGAGCACGATGGACACATCAGCACGATCGCAAACCACTTCGGCGGCAAAAGGTTGAATTCGCCGAATGATGTCGTCGTCGCTTCCGATGACTCGGTCTGGTTCACCGATCCGACCTACGGCATCGACAGCGATTACGAAGGGGACGTAGCGTCCGAAGAAATCGGGGCGTCGAATGTCTATCGGTGTGACCCCGCCACGGGCGAGATCAGCGCATTGGTCACGGCATTGATGCGCCCTAATGGGCTTTGCTTTTCACCGAATGAACAGACGCTCTACGTGAGCGACACCGGCGCTACCCACGACGCCGATCGACCGAAGGCCATCCATTCGTTCCGTCTGGATGCCGCCAGGTCCACGCTTTTGGATCATCGGATGTTTGCGATTTCCGACGCCGGCTTCTTCGATGGCTTCCGGTGCGACATGCACGGAAACGTCTGGACTTCGACTGCGGAGGGGGTGCGCTGTTACGCTCCCGACGGCAGTCATATCGGCACGGTTGTCGTTCCGGAGATCGTGTCGAACCTCTGCTTCGGTGGACGAAAGCGGAACCGCCTCTACATCACCGCGCAGACCTCGCTTTATGCGATCTATCTGAATACGGGCGCGCCGCGTATTCGCGCCCGATAATGATGGTGTTGACGACACGTGTGGCGGACAAGAGCGTGTCGCCGATCTACAAGTCGAACAGCGGTCCAGACCGGGTTCAGCACCCTGGTCGAGCGGTCGACCGTACAGACGATGCGGTGTGACGGCGAATACGGCTCGTCGCAAAACGACAAGGACGTTCTGAGGAGACGCAGTCTCATGTGGCCGGAGGTTCGGATCCGACGCGGGACGTTATGAGGCCGTAGTGCTCGATGCGGCGATGCCGTTTGAAGTCGAAGATTGTTTCCTTGCCGAACGTCGTAGCATCGAGATCGCAGGCATGGATGAGCAGTTCGTCACCTTCCGTGGCTGTCTCGGCTACGATTTCGCCATCCGGATTGACGATGACGGAGCAGCCGAACATCGGATTTCCATCCTCGACGCCGGCTTTGGCCACGGCGACGACCCAGGTCGAGTTCTGGTAGGCACCCGCCTGAAGTGAGAGCTTGTGATGAAATATGCGCTGCGCCGGACCCTCGGCGGGCTTCTGGGAATTGTAAGACGGTGTGTTGAAGCCGAGCGTTACCACTTCGACCCCCTGTAGACCCATCACGCGGTACGCTTCCGGCCACCGCCGGTCGTTGCAGATGATCATCCCGAAGATGCCACCCATCGTTCGCCAGACCGGAAAGCCCAGGTCGCCCGGCTCGAAGTAGCGCTTCTCGAGGTGCTGGTGTGTCCGCTCGGGATCGTATTCGGCATGTCCGGGCAAATGTATCTTGCGATACTTTCCGACGATCTTGCCCTGCTTGTCGACGAGTATCGACGTGTTGAAGTGATGCCCGTCCGGCGTAAGTTCGGCATAGCCGAAGGTCATTCCCATTCGATGTGCTTTTAGCCGGTCGAAGAGCGGTTGCGTGTCCTTGCCAGGCATCTCGCGCTCGAACCAGATGTCGGCATCGGCGCGGTTCTCGTAGTACCAGCGCGGAAAGAAGGTCGTCAGTGCGAGCTCGGGATAGACGATGAAGTCGGCGCCCTTCGCTTTTGCCTTGTCGGCAAGTGCAATCATGCGCTCGATGACCACTGTACGACTGTCGGCCTTTTGGATGGGGCCAAGCTGTGCTGCGGCGATTGTTACGATACGGGGCATGCGCGGTCTCCGTACATTATGACGCGATCCGGCGTTCGAGCCGGCTCACGAGGCGGACGAGTGGCCACAGGATTGCAAGATACATAAATGCGGCCAGTACGACAGGACTGGAATTGAATGTGAGCGAGCGGGCCATTTCCGCAGAATAAAGAAGCTCCGGAAACGACACCACGCTGGCGATCGAGGTGAGTTTGACCACTTCGATCGTATTGGAAATCAGGTCCGGCAGGACGTTGCGAACCGCTTGCGGCAGGACGACGAAGCCGAACGTCTGGACCCAAGTAAGGCCCGTCGAACGCGCTGCCTCCCACTGTCCACGCCCTACGCTTTCGATCCCGGCCCGATAGATCTCGCCGTAATAACTTGAGGTATTCAGAAGAAATCCGAGGGCGACGGCCTGGATGGGAGTAAGCCTGATGCCGGCGAACGGCAGACCGGAATACAGCAGGACGAGCAGCACGAGCGGTGGAATGGCACGGAAGAAATCCACGATCGCGATGGACGGCCAGCGGATCCATGGTCGGACGGATGTTGTCGCAAGCGCCGCAACGAGTCCACCGACCAGCCCGAGCGGAATGACGATGACGCAGAGCCAGAGCGTGGTGCCGAGGCCGCGGAGCAGCAATGGCCAGACCTTCTGCATGATCTCGAAGTTCAGGAACTGATTGAGGATGATGTCCACCGGTCAAGCCCTCCGCCATGCGAAGCGCGTTTCGATCCAGCGGCCAAGAATTACAATCGGCACAAACAGGACAAGATAGGCGATAGCGCCCATCATCAATGGTGTTGCATTTCCGGTGAAAGATTGTGCGGTGGTTGCCTGATTGAGGATTTCCGGAACGCCGATCACGGTCCCGAGCGCGGTATTCTTCGTAATCGCTATCGTGCGGTTCGTTAGCGGTGCCACCCCGATCCGGATCGCCTGCGGCAGGACGACGTGGACGAGTGTCTGTGAGAATGTCAGCCCGGTTGAGCGCGCTGCTTCCCATTGCCCCTTCGGCGTGGCCGTTATTCCCGCCCAGAATATCTCCTCGGCGAATGCGGCAAGTACAAATGAAAGTACCAGCCACAGCACCGCGAAACTCGGCAGATTGATACCGACGTTGGGTAGCCCGAAATACACGAGCAGAATGATGACGAGCGGTGGAAGTGCGCGGAACACATCGACGAAAACGATGATGAATGCATTGATGACACGGAACCCGTAGGCGCGGAGGCAGGCGAGTCCGAGACCCATCACAAAGCCGGTAACGATGACGGCGGCGGCCAGCTCAAGTGTAACGGCGACGCCTTTCAGAATGTCTGGCCAGTATTTGACCAGCATCTCCGGCTTGAAGAAGGTTTCGAGAAAACGCTCCCAGTTCGTCATCGGTCGAGCTCGCCGACGAACGCCCGCGTCCGTTCCTCGCGAGGTCGGCCAAAGATCTGGTCAGGAGGACCCTGCTCGATGATCCGGCCTCCCTCCATGAACACCACGCGATCAGCAGCGTCGCGCGCAAATCGCATCTCGTGACTGACCACCATCATTGTCATACCGCCGGACTTCAGGTCCCGCATGACGGCCAGCACCGAGCCGACGAGTTCGGGATCGAGCGCCGATGTCGGCTCGTCGAAAAGGACGATCTTCGGATCGAGAGCGAGGGCCCTTGCAATGGCGACGCGCTGCTGCTGGCCGCCCGATAGCGCGCTTGGGTAGCTCTCCGCCTTGTCCGACAGGCCAACATCGGCGAGAGCCTTCCTGCCGATCTGTTCCGCCTCCTCCCGGGACCTGCCGAGAACGCGCCTTAGCGCCAGAGTGACGTTCGCGATCGCGGTCATGTGCGGATAGAGATTGAAGGCCTGAAACACCATGCCCATGGAGCGGCGGATCGTGTTTAGGTCCGCAGATCTCGACGTGACCTCCTGGCCGTCGAACATGATCCGCCCGGCCGTGGGTTCCTCGAGCCTGTTCACGCACCGAAGGAGCGTCGATTTCCCGGAACCAGAGGGGCCGATGATGAAAACGAGTTCCCGTTCGTCCTGCGCCAGATTGATCTCGCGCAGGACTTCGGTGGCGCCGAACGATTTCGTCAGGCCGACAATTTCCAGAAGCGGCCGCTTCATGGCGTCCGTCAGCACTTGGGCTCGCGCGCTGCTGGATCGTAGCCAGGCATGCCCGGAACGCCGGTACCCGGGAAGACCGTAACGGCCGCCGAGCCCGCAGCCGGTTTGTAGCCGAACCACTTCTCGTGCATCGCGGCTATCGTACCGTCCTTCTTCATGCACTCGATTGCGTTTTCGATCTGGCCCAGCAGCTCTTTGGAATCTTTGCGCAGCGGCGCGCCCCAGACGAGACCGGTCGAATGAAGATAGGACAGCGCAAGTTGCGGGTTCTGCTTCACTGCCCAGGCTGCGACTGTATTGCCGGTGACGTTGGCATAGGCGCGGCCCGCCATGACAGCTTGCACGGCATCTGTTTGCGTCCCGAAGCTCTCGACCGTCCAGCCGACGTCCTTTTCGAGCCCCCGCGCCCAGCTGTCATAGGCGGACCCCTTGTTCACCGACACGACCTTGCCAGCGAAATCCTTGAGTGTCTTGGCTTCCGGAGCGCCCTTTTTGGTAAGGAACTGGAAGTCGGTGTTGAGATAGCCTTCGGTGAAGAGGTAGTTTTCGGCACGTTCCTTCGTGACTGTCGTCGGCGCGGCGACGAAATCTATCGTGCCCGCTTGAAGGGCCGGCAGGATGCCCGAGAATTGGGTCGAGATGATTTCGACGGGCCTCTTGAGCCGCTTGCCGATCTCGTTCGCCAGATCCACGTTGAAGCCTTGAATCCCACCTTCCAGACGCGGCATCGCATGCGGAGCAAACGTGCCATCGACCATGGTCTTCAAGGGCTGCTGGGCGACTGCGGATAGTGAACTGAACGCGATCAGTGTTGCGGCGATAGTGATGCGCATGACTGGAAATCTCCCACTCGACGACGGCATTGAAGAAGAGCGACGCAGTGATGTTTGGACGTGGACAGCAAGATCGGCAATCTGCAGAGAGCCCAAACAATGAGCACTCATGCATCAGAGCATGGCAAATGCAGCCGTGCAACACGCCTGGCCCATTGCCGTGAACGCGGAGCTGGGCTGCATTTGCGTCGACTGGATCATGCGCCCGCCATGCAGCGATTGCCTCCGTAGATGGCTGGAAAAGTGTCCGCTCATCTGGACTGGAGTTGTCCTGCACGGACGAACCAACAGCTCCTGAAGTCAGGCCTTCGCCAGCTCAACGAGCCGGGGCCGGATTTCGCTCGTGGATTGCAAGGGACCGTCGAACCACAGGCGCAGCACCTCGTCTCCACGGACGATGTCGAGACCCTCAGGATCGATGCAGGCGAGTCTCCAGCCCGTGCCGTTGCCGCCGACCCTCGCTGCATAGGCGTCGACAGCTTTGGCGTGCGCGTCGCTCATGTGTTCGATCACACTCTGCTCGACGGCGTACCAGTCGTCGGCGCCGCCGGCCAACGGCGTGAGGAGATCGTGAGGCATTGGCGCATATGCCCTGCCAAATCCAGCATTGATCGACACCTTCGACGTCACGAACTTCCAGTAAGAGAAGTCGGGCAGATCCTGATAGAGTTTGCTCTTCGAATTCTTGCTTCCGTATCGGAAGCGGAAGTTGTCTTTCTCGGGGCCGTCCTCCAGACGGATTGCCGTTCCGATCAACGTCATGCGCGGATGGGCGAGTGGATCGCCCTTTCCGATCTCGCCGACGAGGAGCGAGCAGCGCTTGTCAGCGACGAGATTGCCCTGATGTGCGGCCAGCGCAGAAATGAAAAAACCTGGCTCTCCCGAAGGAAAAGTCGCAAGGCCGATGCGACTAACGGAAGGGGCGCCGGTCTCCGGATCGAGTGTTCCGAGTGCGCCGTGGCGCGCCGACCGCACCAGTGTCTTGGCCTGTCGCCGCACGGCCGCGTCGACCGGCTGCAATACATCGTTTCGTTTGTCGTCCATGTTCGCCTGTCTCGTACGTCAATCCGTCCGTGGTTCCAGCTCTCGGCCGTCGTGCCGTCGACGGTAGGGCACATAGTGCCTCATCTGAAGCGTATCCCGGCACATTCAGATCCGGAGCGAGCCATAAGACAACCCGCCCCGTACTCGGAACACGACAACCCCGGCCAGCTGCCTGGTCGGGTAAGGTTCGATCCAAGGATGGGTGACGAAGCTCGCGGCTGACCGGTCTAATGTGCACATGGCGGGCACAATACGACGGAGCGCGACACACGGCGGTTCGGTGCTTTGGCGGAGAGGGTGTCCGCCACTGCGCTTGTAACGCAATGATATTGCGAAGAAA
>DAOMWV010000036.1:0-17775 GCA_035436725.1 Hyphomicrobiaceae bacterium | reverse complement strand
CAAGGTCATCGATATGCTCGAGAATGGCTTCGCGTGCGTACAAACTCTTCGTCCGGCCCGTTTTCCGGGCCAGATCGTCCAAGCGCTTCTCGATGTCAGGCGGCAAGCGAAGGGCAAGCATACGAAAACTCCTCTGCTATACATGTATAGCAGAGGCACTCTGCACACAACGGGATACTATCTCGTCAGCCGCTTGTAGGTCATGCGGTGGGGGTTGAGGGCCTCGGGGCCGAGGCGGCGCACCTTGTCCTTCTCGTAGTCCTCGAAGTTGCCCTCGAACCACTCGACGTGGCTGTCGCCCTCGAAGGCGAGGATGTGGGTCGCGAGACGATCGAGGAAGAAGCGGTCGTGCGAGATGACCACGGCGCAGCCGGGGAAATCCTCGAGTGCCGATTCGAGTGACGACAGCGTTTCGGTGTCGAGGTCATTTGTCGGCTCGTCGAGAAGGAGCAGGTTGCCACCCTCTTTCAGCATCTTGGCGAGGTGCACGCGGTTGCGCTCGCCGCCCGAGAGGAGACCGACCTTCTTCTGCTGGTCCGCGCCCTTGAAGTTGAACCAGCCGCAATAGGCGCGGGAATTGATTTCGCGCTTGTCGGACAGTTTCATCATGTCGAGGCCGCCGGAGATTTCCTCCCACACAGTTTTCTTGTCGTCCAAGTGCGCGCGGCTCTGGTCGACGTAGGAGATCTTGACGGTTTCGCCCAAGCGGATCGTGCCCTTGTCGGGCTTTTCCTGACCCGTCAGCATCTTGAAGAGAGTGGTTTTACCCGCACCGTTTGGGCCGATGACGCCGACGATGCCGCCGGGCGGCAGCTTGAACGAGAGATTGTCGATCAGCAGCTTGTCGCCGTAGGCCTTGGTGAGCCCTTCGCACTCGATGACGACGCCGCCGAGGCGCGGACCTTGCGCGATCTGGATCTGGGCCTTGCCGACTTCCTGGCGGCCGGCTTCCTCGGCCAGCTTCTCGAACGCGGTGATACGGGCCTTCGATTTCGCCTGGCGTGCTTTCGGCGACGAGCGGATCCATTCCAACTCGCGCTTCATGGCCTTGGCCTTGCTTTCTTCGGCGCCCTTTTCGGCCTCCTCGCGCTTGGCCTTCTGTTCGAGCCAGGACGAGTAGTTGCCCTTCCACGGCACGCCCTGGCCGCGGTCGAGTTCGAGTGTCCACTCGGTGATGCTGTCGAGGAAGTAACGGTCGTGGGTCACGAGGATGACGCAGCCGGTGTAATCGGTCAGGAATTTCTGCAGCCACGCGACGCTTTCGGCGTCGAGGTGGTTGGTCGGTTCGTCGAGCAGCAGAATGTCCGGCTTGGAGAGCAGCAGTTTCGTGAGCGCGACGCGGCGCTTTTCGCCGCCGGAGAGTTTCGTAACATCGGCGTCGCCGGGCGGGCAGCGGAGAGCGTCGAGGGCCTGCTCGACCTGGGCGTCGAGGTCCCAGAGGTTCTGGCTGTCGATCTCGTCCTGGAGCTTCGCCATCTCGTCGGCGGTCTCGTCGGAGTAGTTGGCAGCGAGTTCATTGTAGCGGTCGATGATGGCCTTCTTTTCGGCCACGCCTTCCATGGCATTGCCCATGACGTCCTTGGCGGGGTCGAGCTCGGGTTCCTGCGGGAGATAGCCGACCTTGATGCCCTCGGCCGGCCAGGCCTCGCCGGTGAAGTCGTCGGTCGTCCCTGCCATGATCTTCAGGAGCGTCGACTTGCCCGCGCCGTTGAGGCCGACGACGCCAATCTTCGCGCCGGGGAAAAACGACAAGTTGATGTCCTTGAGGACCTGCTTGCCGCCCGGGTAGGTCTTGGACAGCTTGGACATGTGATAGACGTATTGCGGGTTCGCCATGACGGGCCCTCGAAAGTGCACGAGTGTTCGGAGTTGGCGGGGGTTGTAGCTCAATGCGCCGGGCGCGACAATGGTGGCGGGTGGGCTGTCGCGTTCGGATGGCCCGGGTCAATTTCAGTGGAGGGTGGGCATGCGCTTCAGGCCGTTCAAGACTGCTGGCAAGGCGGGCCTCGCGATCGAGGTCGATGGCGGGGCGATCAATCTCGCCGAAGTGGACGGTATCCTGCCGCGCGATCTCGATACCGTGATCGCCAAGGGGGCGTCCGTCATGGAGGAGATCACTGCCAAGCTCGCGCGTCACAAGGGTGCGCCCAGGCCGCTTTCTGACTTCACGCCGCGCTTTCCACTGGCGAAGCCGGGCAACATCTTCTGTGTCGGGCTGAACTATGCCGGTCACGCCAAGGAGGGCGGGCACGAAATTCCGACGTACCCGGGTCTTTTCATGCGGACGCCGGAAAGCATGGCGGCGGCGGAGGAGAAGATCGTGCGGCCGCGCGAGAGCGAAAAGTTCGATTACGAGGCGGAGCTGATGATCGTCGTCGGCAAGGGCGGTCGGCGCATCAAGGAGGCGGACGCGCTCGAGCACGTGTTCGGCTATACGCTCTTCAACGACATGAGCGTGCGTGACTACCAGCGCAAGGGTGCGCAGTGGCTGCCGGGAAAGAATTTCGACGGGACCGGCCCGGTCGGGCCGGTCGTGGTGACGGCGGACGAGTTGCCGAAGGGGGCAAGCGGGCTCCGCATCACGAGCCGGATCAACGGCAAGACGCTGCAGGACTCCAACACGGCCGATTTCATCTTTCCTGTCGCAAAGTGTATCGCGCTCATTTCCGAGTTCGCCACCCTGAAGCCCGGAGATCTGATCGCGACCGGCACGCCCGAAGGCGTTGGCTATCCCCGGAAGCCGCCGGTGTTCATGCGGCCGGGGGACGTCGTCGAGGTCGAAATCGAAAAGATCGGCGTCCTCAGGAACCAGATCGTCGCGGACGGCTGACGTCGGATACGGAACGTGAACGGCGTCTGCCGCGTTCTTCCTCGGTAGGACAACCGCAGGGAGACCCGTCATGACCAAGGCGAAGTGCGCGAACAATTCGATTTTCGAGAGAAAAGATCCGCATCCGGAACGCGCCGTCGAGCCCGATCCCGAACAGGTGGAGCTGCAGGAGACCCTTGACGAGGCACTCAGGGAGACGTTTCCAGCCTCTGATCCTGCGTCGGCGTCGCAGCCGAGCAAGCCCGGGCGAAGGGGGCCGCGCAGGAAGGATGCGACCTGACCCGGCGGTCTCCCCTTGTGTTTCCGGGCAAGTGAGGCTAAAAGCCGGCTCATCTCGCACGCGGATGTGCGCCCGACGGATGAAAAGCCCCGTCGATCAGCGCTCCGGTGCCTTTTCGTGTTGATGCAACCCGGGTTCGCCCAGGTGTACAGGACCCCGAGCGGGCCTGACAGCTCCCTCCACGGCAGGCAGTGTCCGCGGAGGGTTCAACCGGAAAAAGATAGGACTATCATGGCACTGCCGCAATTCAATATGCGCGAGCTTCTCGAAGCCGGCTGTCACTTCGGCCACCAGGCCCACCGCTGGAACCCGAAGATGGCGAATTACATCTACGGCGCTCGCAACAACATCCACATCATCGACCTCGCCCAGACCGTGCCGCTGCTGCATCAGGCGCTGGTCAAGGTTTCCGATACCGTCGCCAAGGGCGGCCGCGTGCTGTTCGTCGGCACCAAGCGGACCGCGAGCGAGAACATCGCCGAATCGGCCAAGCGCTCGGCGCAGTACTACATGAACCATCGCTGGCTCGGCGGCACGCTGACCAACTGGAAGACGATCTCGCAGTCGATCCGTCGCCTGCGCCAGCTCGAGGAAATCCTCGCGTCCGAAGGCAAGGGCCGCACCAAGAAAGAACTGCTCGAACTGACCCGCGACCGCGATACGCTGAACAAGTCGCTCGGCGGCATCAAGGAAATGGGCGGCCTTCCGGAACTGCTGTTCGTCATCGACACCAACAAGGAAGCGATCGCGATCGCGGAAGCGCGCAAGCTCGGCATTCCGATCGTCGCCATCGTCGACACGAACTGCGATCCCGACGGCATCGACTTCCCGATCCCGGGCAACGACGACGCCGGCCGCGCCATCACGCTCTACTGTGACCTGATCGCGCGCGCCTGCATCGACGGCATCGAGCGCAGCCAGGCCGGCGGCGGCGTCGATCTCGGCGCATCCGAGAACCCGACCGTGGAAGCACTTCCGCCCGGCGCGAAGTTCAAGGGCATCGAGGGTCCGCGCGGCGAAGCCGACGACCTCAAGCTCATCAAGGGTATCAACGGCAAGCTCGAAGCGCGGCTCAACGACGCCGGCGTGTTCCATTTCTGGCAGATCGCGGATCTCGACGCGGACGGGCTCAAGCTGCTCGACCACACACTGCGCCTCAAGGGCCAGATAGAGCGCGACGGCTGGCAGGATCAGGCCAAGAAGCTCGAAGCGGCGAAGGCTGCCTGAGATCTTCTCTTGCACCATCTGCGGCGCGGCACCGGGTCACCGGTCGCCACGCCCCGGAAGCCGCCTCGGCGCGGCTTCCCATTGATAAAATCCGGCGCGAACGACGTGCCGGCCCGGGTTATCCCGGTGATGCGGTCCGCCTGCGACGCGCAGGCCCGGACCGTCTGCGGCAACCCTCAGAGACGAGGATGACATGACAGCGATTACTGCAAGCCTGGTGAAGGATCTGCGCGAACGCACCGGCGTCGGCATGATGGACTGCAAGGCGGCGCTCACGGAAACCAACGGCGACATCGAGGCGGCCATCGACTGGCTGCGCAAGAAGGGCCTCGCCAAGGCCGCCAAGAAGGCCGGCCGCACGGCCGCCGAAGGTCTCGTCGGCGTCATCGCAGAGGGCAAGCACGGCGCACTGGCCGAGCTCAACTCGGAAACCGACTTCGTCGCGCGCAACGACCAGTTCCAGGACGTCGTCCGCACCGTGACGCGGCTCGTGCTGTCGACGGACGGCGATGTGGCGAAGGTGCTTGCCGCGACCTATCCCGGCAAGAGCGAAACGGTCGACGCGGTCGTCAAGGAGATGGTCGCGACCATCGGCGAGAACATGAACCTCAGGCGCACGGCGAAGCTCGCAGTGTCCGACGGCGTCGTCGCCGGATACCTGCACAACAAGATCGCCGACGGCCTCGGCAAGATCGGCGTGCTCGTCGCGCTCGAAAGCAAGGGTGACGCGGGGCAGCTCGCCGAACTCGGCCGCCTCGTCGCGATGCATGTCGCTGCGACCAATCCGATCGCTCTCGACATCGCCGGCGTGCCGGCGGACGTGCTCGAGCGCGAGAAGGCGATCCTCGCCGAAAAGAACGCCGGCAAGAAGCCGGAAGTGCTCGAGAAGATCTTCCAGTCCTCGCTCAAGAGCTTCGCCAAGGAGCAGTGCCTGCTCGATCAGGCCTACATCCACGACAACGGCAAGTCGGTGGCGCAGGCGCTCAAGGATGCCGAAGGCAAGGTCGGCGGCGCCATCAAGATCGCGGGCTACGTGCGCTATGCGCTGGGCGAAGGCATCGAGAAGGCGGCTGATGATTTCGCCGAGGAAGTGAAAAAGGCAGCCGGCGGCGCGTGAGCGCGAGGCGAATCCCTGCCGGGAATCGTTCTATGATCAGCCCGGCTGCAGCGAGCGGCCGGGCTTTTTCGTGCCGATCGGGTCTTGCCGGTCGAGCGGGGCGGGCGCGCCAGGGATGTCGCGTCGGCCGAGCATTGCAGAGGGGCGAACGATGTCAGCGCCGAAGTACAAGCGAATCCTGCTCAAGCTCTCGGGCGAAGCGCTGATGGGCAAGCAGGGTTTCGGGATCGATCCGCAGACGGTGCTCAGGCTTGCGGGCGAGGTGAAATCGATCACCGACATGGGCGTCGAGGTAGGCCTCGTGGTCGGTGGCGGCAACATTTACCGTGGGCTGCAGGGTGCGGCCAAGGGCATGGACCGGGCGACCGGCGACTACATGGGGATGCTGGCGACCGTGATGAACGCGCTGGCGTTCCAGAACGCGCTCGAGCAGGTCGGCGTCAAGGCACGCGTGCTGTCGGCGATCCCGATGCCGACGGTGTGCGAGAGCTACGTGCGGCCCAAGGCGCTGCATCACCTGCAGGAGAAGCGGGTCGCGATCTTCGCGGCCGGGACGGGCAATCCGTTTTTCACGACGGATACGACGGCTGCGCTCCGGGCGGCTGAAATGGGTTGTGACGCCATCCTCATGGCGAAGCAGGGTATTGATGGCGTCTACTCGGCCGATCCGAAAAAAGACCCGAAAGCGGTACGTTACGACCGTCTCAGCTATTCCGATGCCCTCGCGCGCGATCTCAAGGTGATGGATGGTGCGGCCATCGCGCTTGCCCGCGACAACGATATTCCGGTAATTGTGTTTTCGATCGACGATCCCGGGAATTGCCGGAAGGTAGTGACGGGCGAGGCACGGGCGACGGTCGTCAGCGCGGCGGGCTGAAGGCGCCGACCGGTCGTCGGCTCCGGGTGAGCAAGAACAAGGGACGCTCGGTCCCGATCATGGGCGGGAAACTCCGCGAGAAGAAGGCAAGGGCCATGGCAGCCGCATTCGATATCAAGGATCTGGAGCGCCGCATGAGGGGCGCCGTCGAGCAGCTCAAGAAGGAGTTCTCGGGTCTCAGGACGGGGCGCGCGTCGGCGCATCTGCTCGATCCGATCATGGTCACGGTCTATGGCTCGAAAATGCCGCTTGCGCAGGTCGCGACCGTGTCGACGCCGGACCCGCGCATGATCACGGTCCAGGTCTGGGACCGCAGCCAGGTGCAGGCGGTGGAGAAGGCGATCCGGGAATCGAACCTCGGACTCAATCCGATGACCGAAGGCGCGACCATCCGTTTGCCGATCCCGCCACTTACGGCGGACCGGCGCAATGAACTGGCCAAGGTCGCGCACAAGTATGCCGAGCATGGCCGGGTCGTCGTCCGCAACGTGCGCCGTGACGGGATGGAAGCGCTCAAGAAGGCCGAAAAAGACGGCATGAGCGAAGACGAAAGCCGCAAGAACGGCACCAAGGTCCAGGAGCTGACCGACAAGATCATCAAGGAGATCGACCAGCTTCTGGTCGCGAAGGAAGCTGAAATCAAGCAGGTGTAACGAGTTCGCTTCGCGCGTCAGCGAGGAGCTTGTCGCCGGCGCCGAGGCGCCACAGCCCGCAGTCGAAACGGCAAAGCGCATGAGCGAACTCAAAGACACCGCCGACGACGAGCCGACAGGAGCATCGACGCAGGGATCGACGCCGCGTCATGTCGCCATCATCATGGATGGCAATGGTCGCTGGGCGGAAGCACGCGGCCTGCCGCGTGTGGCCGGGCATACGGCCGGTGTCGAGGCGGTACGACGCTCGGTCCGGGCAGCGATGGATCTCGGGATCAAATATCTCACCATCTACAGCTTCTCGACCGAAAACTGGTCGCGGCCGCGCACGGAAGTCGATTTCCTGATGGGCCTGATGAAACGCTTCATCCGGTCCGATCTTGCGGAGCTGCACAAGAACGGCGTGCGTATCCGCATGATCGGCGAACGGAGCGGGGTCGATCCCGATCTCGTCCTGCTGATCGACGAGGCGGTGCAGGTGACAGCGCAGAACAACGCCCTGACGCTGGTCATCGCCTTCAACTACGGAGCGCGCAACGAGATAGCGAAGGCGGCACGACGGCTGGCGGAAGAGGTCGAGGCGGGGCGGATCAGGGCGTCCGAAGTGACGACGGACACGCTCGAGCGCGCGCTCGATACGGCCGATGTTCCCGATCCGGATCTGCTCATCCGGACGAGCGGGGAGCTGAGGCTCTCGAACTTCCTGCTCTGGCAGCTCGCGTACGCGGAGTTCGTGTTCCTGGACACGTTCTGGCCGGATTTCGACAAGAGCCATCTGGAGAAGGCGCTGGCCGAATTCCGCGGCCGGACGCGGCGGTTCGGCGGTCTCGCCCGTTCTGCCGTCTGATTTCGGCGACAGCCGGGAGTTCATTGTGACCACTGCGCCGCCAGACCAGCCCAACAAACCGCAGACGAAACCGCCGGTCATCGGTGCGGACCTCGGCACGCGCGTGGTGTCGGCACTCGTCATCCTGCCGGTCGTCGGTGCGATCGTCTGGTTCGGGGGCTGGCCGTTCGCGCTGCTCGTCGCGTTCGTCGGAACGGTGACCGCGTGGGAATGGGGACATCTCGTGCGCGGCAGCGACGTCGACGCGCCCTTCGTCGCGCAGGTCGCAACGGTGATCGCGGCCGTCGTGCTCGCGGCCATCGGACAGGTCTGGCTGGCGGTGCTGGCGACACTGATCGGGGCGATCCTCGTCGGCACTCTGAGCTTCGGCCGGCATGGCGTCCTGTCGGGACTGGGCGTGCTGTTCGCGGCGCTACCGGGTGTCGCGCTGATCGCGCTCAGGGAGGACGCGGCCCATGGTCTGGCTGCGGTCACGTTCGTGATCGCGGCGGTGATCGCGACCGATACACTCGCGTATTTTTCAGGCCGCATCATCGGGGGGCCGAAACTGATGCCGCGTGTGTCGCCGAAGAAGACCTGGTCGGGCCTCCTCGGTGGCATGACAGGTGCCGCGATTGTTGGGCTCGTGGCCGGTTTTCTCGTCACGGGCGCGTCACCGTGGAATCTGGCAATGCTCGGCGCGGCGCTGGCGGTCGTGGCGCAAGCGGGCGACCTCGCGGAAAGTGCGTTGAAGCGCGCGTTCGATGCCAAGGATGCGAGCGCGCTCATTCCCGGTCATGGTGGCTTCATGGACCGGATCGACGGGCTCGTGACGGCCGCGATCGCGGCCGCGGTGCTCGGGATGCTTCTCGATCCGACAAATCCAGCGCGGGCGCTGCTGACATGGTGACAGCGATCGCAAAATCGCCCGAACGGCCCATGCGGCTTTCGATCCTCGGCGCCACTGGATCGGTCGGTGCGAGCACGCTCGATCTCGTGGCTGCGAACCCGGATGCGTTCGAGATCGAAGCAGTCACGGCGCAGACCCAGGTCGGAGCACTGGCCGCGATCGCGCGCCGGCACGGGGCGAAGGCGGCCATCGTCGGGGATGCCGCGCTATTCCGGGATCTCAAGGCGGAACTCTCCGGCAGCGGCATCGAGGCGCATGCCGGAGCGGGAGCGCTGGTCGAAGCGGCGTCGCGGCCGTCGGATTGCGTGATGGCGTCGATCGTGGGCGTTGCGGGGCTCGAGCCATCGCTGGCGGCGGTGCGGCAGGGGCGGCGCGTCGCGCTCGCCAACAAGGAATGTCTCGTCTCCGCCGGGCGGCTCTTCATGAGGGAGGTCGCCCGCTGCGGGACGGAACTCGTGCCGGTGGACAGCGAACATTCAGGCGTGCTGCAGGCGCTCAGCGCGCACACGCCGGACATGCTCGATCGTATCGTGCTGACGGCGTCGGGCGGCCCGTTCCGGTGCTGGAGCCGGGAGGCGCTCGAAACCGTGACGGTCGAAGCTGCGCTCAAGCATCCGAACTGGACGATGGGCCGGAAGATCACCATCGATAGCGCCACGCTCATGAACAAGGGGCTCGAACTCATCGAGGCTCTGCACCTGTTCGGTGTCAGGCCGGATCAGCTCGGCGTCGTCGTGCATCCACAGTCCATCGTGCATGCGCTCGTGTCGTACAAGGACGGCTCCACGATGGCGCAGATGGCGTGGCCGGACATGCGGACGCCGATTGCCCTTTCGCTGGCGTGGCCACGGCGCATGCCGGCGCCGACGAAGCGGCTGGATCTAGCCGAGGTCGGCAGTCTCACATTCGAGGCGCCGGACGAGGCGCGGTTTCCGGCGCTCCGTGTCGCCAAGATGGCGATGGCTGAAGGCGGGGCGGCGACAGCGGTTCTGAACGCGGCCAACGAGGTGGCTGTCGAGGCGTTCCTTGCCAAACGGATCAGGTTCTTGCACATCGCAGAGGTTGTCGAGCGGGCGATCGAGTCGCTTGCGCGCTCCGGTGGCCTCGTCGAGCCGCAGTCCGTCGAGGAAGTACTCGCGCTCGACGGGCAAGCCCGGCGGATCGCGGCGGCGGACGTCGAGCGGTTGGGCGTCGTGTGACGGGCGCGCTTGGTCTTGCCTTGGCAGATCGAGGCACCACGTTACTCCGGATGATCCGGCCGGGTCCTCCGTGACGGCGTGCCGGTGTGGAAAAGTTCGACGTCGGGGGCGTAGCCGGCAAGGGCCGGGCACGTCACCGGCTCCAGGCAGATGAGGTGACCCGGCGGCGGCCCGGTCGCCGGGACAGGAGCGCACAGTGAGCCTATTCGGAACAATGGCCAGCACACTCTGGACAGTCGGCGCGTTTCTCGTGGTGCTTTCGATCGTGGTCTTCATCCACGAACTCGGGCACTTCCTCGTCGCGCGCTGGTGCCGGGTCAAAGTGAGCGAATTCTCGATCGGTTTCGGCCGCGAGATCGCCGGTTTCAACGACCGGTACGGGACGCGGTGGCGGATCAACTGGCTGCCGCTCGGTGGCTACGTGAAGTTTTTCGACGATCTCGACGGGGCGAGTATTCCCGATGCCAAGGCGCTCGAGCGGATGACGCCAGAGGAGCGCGAGGGGTCGTTCCACGCCAAGCCGTTGTGGCAGAAGGCGGCGGTGATCGTCGCTGGGCCCATGGCGAATTTCCTTCTCGCCATCGCGGTTCTGGCGGGCATCTTCATGACTGTCGGGATCGCGATCACGCTGCCGAAGGTCGACGAAGTGGTGGCAGGGGGCGCGGCAGACCGGGCGGGCCTCAGGAGCGGCGACCTCATCACGGCCATCGACGGGGTCAAGATCGAAACGTTCACGGACCTGCAGCGGATCGTCTCGGGGAGCCCCGACATTCCACTCAAGGTCGATGTCAGCCGTGGCGGTCAGACATTTACGGTTACGGTGACGCCGCAGCGCACGGAAACACCTGACGGTTTTGGCGGCAAAATGCGGGTGGGCATGCTCGGCGTCAAACGCAACACCAGCGCCGTCGAGTGGTCGTACAAGAAATTCGGCCCCATCGACGCGGTGGGGGAGGCGGTCAACGAGTGCATCTTCTTCGTCTCGCGGAACCTGTCCTACCTCCGTGACGTGATCTTCGGGAAAGAAAAGGTCGACCAGCTCCGGGGGCCGATCGGCATTGCCGAGGTCGTCGGCAAGACCACGGAGCATGGCCTGCTGCCAATCATTCATCTGCTCGCGATCCTGTCGCTGTCGATCGGGCTCTTCAACCTGTTCCCGATCCCCCCGCTCGATGGCGGTCACCTTATGTTCTATGCTTACGAGGCGATCCGCGGCCGTCCGATGAACAACGCGGCGCAGGGAGTCGGTTTCCGGATCGGGCTTGTCATGATCCTGATGCTGGCGGTCGTCGCGACGTGGAACGACGCACTGAGGATCATCGGACGCCTCATCGGCAGCTGAGCCGGGTGAAGATGCGGCAATCCGGCCGACTTCCGGGGTGGCACGGAGCCGTCGAATCTGGTTCGGTGACGTAAAAGTGCCACTTCCACCCCGGTTTCTGAATCGTTAAAACAAACTGTGGTGGTGCGTTACGTCGGGGGCGATCGGTGTGTCCGGTCGCACCGAACAAAATGGTAGATCCGGCGCCGACGAACGGTCGTCAGAACCGGAATAAATTCAGGGCGGTACGCACCGTCGAGAACTTGCTTCTGAGCCGCCAGGGGCAAGGGAATACAGGGGGGCGGCAACCGAAAGGCCTACGCAGCAATGCGATTGGTTCGGACGAATAAAGGTTGGGGGATCAGGGCGTTGCTCGCGCTGGCGTTGGCCGGAGCGGTAATGCCTGCGACGTTTGTCGCCATGTCCCCGTCCGCACATGCGCAGGCCGCTGTCATCCGCGACATCCGCGTCGAGGGCAACCGCCGCATGGAGGCGGAAACCATCCGCACATACCTCCGGCTCAACGTCGGTGACCGCTACGACGCGGGTCGCGCCGACGACTCGATCCGCTCTCTGTTTTCGACCGGCCTCTTCAGCGACGTCCGGATCACGCCGAACGGCTCGACGCTCGTCGTTTCCGTGGTTGAAAACCCGATCATCGCGCAAGTCGCCTTCGAAGGTAACAGCGAGGTCGACAAGGCCACGCTCGAAGCCGAAGTGCAGCTCAAGCCACGTGCCGTGTTCACGCGCGCCAAGGCACAAGCGGACGTCCAGCGTATTCTCGACGTCTACCGGCGCCAGGGGCGGTTCGCCGCGCAGGTTTCGCCGAAGCTGATCGAGCTCGACAACAACCGCGTGAACGTGGTCTTCGAGATCACGGAAGGTCAGGCGACCAAGGTCAAGAGCATCGCGTTCGTCGGCAATCGCGCGTTCTCGGACAGTCAGCTGCGCGACATCGTCACGACGACGCAGTCGGGCTGGTTCGACTTCCTCAAGGGAACGAACGTCTACGATCCGGACCGTCTCAACCTCGACAAGGAACTGCTGCGCCAGTACTACCAAAAGAACGGTTACGCCGACGCGCGTATCGTGTCGGCTGGCGCCGAGCTCGACCGCGACGGGTCCGGCTTTTTCATCACGTTCGTGATCGAGGAAGGCGAGCTCTACAACTTCGGCACGGTCTCGATCGAGTCGAAGTTGCCGCAGCTCGACACGGCTCCGCTGCAGAAGGAAATCCTGACGTACCAGGGCAAGCTCTTCAACCTGCAGCAGATCGACAAGACGGCCGAGGCTCTCACTATCCGCGTGAACGAGCTCGGCTATGCGTTCGGACGTGTCCGGCCGCGCACGGATCGCGATCCGGCCGTGCGGGCGATCAACATCGTCTACGTGGTCGAGGAAGGCCCTCGCGTCTACATCGAACGCATCAATATCAACGGCAACCAGCGCACGCACGACTACGTCATCCGTCGTGAGTTCCGAGTGGCGGAAGGCGATGCTTACAATCCGCTGCTCGTCGAAAACGCGAAGAAGCGCATCCAGAACCTCGGTTTCTTCAAGGCGGTCGACATCCGGCGCCGTCCGGGTTCGGCGCAGGACCGCGTTGTGCTCGACGTGGAATTGCAAGAGCAGTCGACCGGCGAACTGTCGTTCGGCGCGGGTTACTCGTCGTCGGAAGGTGTGATCGGCGACATCTCGATCACGGAGCGCAACCTGCTCGGGCGGGGCCAGTTCCTGCGGTTCGGCGTGCAGGCGTCGAAGTCGTCGCAGAATTACAATATCGCTTTCACGGAGCCACGTTTCCTGGGCACGAATATCGCGGCCGGATTCGACATCTTCCGTAAGCAGCAGACCGAGACGGACCAGACCCCGTACCGGTCGACGACGACCGGTTTCGGTCTCAGAGCGAATTTCCCGATCACGGAAGCGCTCTGGATCAATACGGGCTACACCTTCTCGCACAATACGTTCGCCGTGACGAACCGGTACATTTCGAGTTCTGCGACGTCGGATTCCGTTTCTACGGCCATCAAACAGGCGTGCGGCATTACGGGTGCAGGTCTTGCCGGGCCGATCGCGGCCCCGGACGACACCAATTCCGAATTCTGCAAGGACAGCTACATCACCTCGATGGCGTCTGTCGGCTTCACGCTCGATCATCGCAACCATCCCAAGAATCCGAACAAGGGTTACTATGTGGCGGCTGGCGTCGATTTCGCCGGTCTCGGTGGCGACACCAAGTTCGCACGTTTCAACGGCGAGGTTCGCGCCTACTATCCTCTCGGCGAGAAGGTCACGCTCGTAGGGCGCATCGCCGCCGGTCACATCATGGGGCTCGGCGGAGAGGATGTGCGGCTGCTCGACATGTTCTACCGCGGCGGCGAGACCATCCGTGGTTTCAACCGGCTCGGTTACGGTCCGCGCGATATCGGATCGATCAACAAGGATGCTCTTGGCGGTACATCTCACTGGGTCGCTACAGCGGAAGTCCGTTTCCCCCTGCCGTTCCTGCCTGACGAACTCGGTATGAGCGCAGCGGTATTCGCGGATGCAGGCTCGCTCTTCGGTACCTCCGACGAGATCAAGGCCGCCCTCGGCGCCAATCTCCTCGACAGTTCCGAGGTCCGTTCGTCTGTCGGTATCGGCATTCTCTGGAACTCGCCGCTCGGGCCGCTGCGGTTCGATTACGCCTATGCTCTCAGCAAGAACCCGAACGACAAGTTGCAGCCCTTCCGGTTCGGCGCCTCGACGAAGTTCTGAGGACAGGATCGTGTCGGGTGGAATGCCGGCACTGCCAAACTTCGACCGGCGCTCTCATAACGGGCGCCGGTTTTTATTTGCCGATCGTCGCGCGCCCGATTAACCGCGCATAGAGCGTCGTCAATCGTCACATGTCTGTGGCGACGGTTGGATGATAAGGTCGGCCCGATTCAGGACAGGCGCGCCCCCCGGGGCTGCGGGAAGGACAGACGATGATGGAGCATCCGGGCTTTTTCGAGCGTGCGGGGCCGTTCACGGTCGCGGAAATCGCTGCCATGCTCGGCGGTGAGATCGGTGGCGCCGATCCCGTTGCGGCCGCATCGATCGAGCTTCGCGACATCAAACCGCTGGACGAGGCGGTACCGGGATATCTGACCTTCATCGACAACCGGAAATATGTACCGATGCTCGGGCAGACGAGGGCCAGCGCGGTGCTGGTCGCGCCGCAACTCGTGAACCGTGTTCCCGCCGGCGTCGTTCCCATCATACTCAAAAATCCCTATCGCGGGTTCGCGCAAGGGCTGATGGCGTTCTATCCGGGTGCGGGCGTGCCGAATTCGACCGCGAGCAGCGCAGGTGAGCCGGCGATACATCCGACCGCTCGCATCGAGGAGGGGGCCCGGATCGAACCGGGGGCCGTGGTCGGGAGGGAGGCGTGGATCGGGCGCGGCACCATCGTCGCGGCCGGTGCGGTGATCGGGTATCGGGTGACCGTCGGGCGAGATTGTTTCATCGGCCCGTGCGCTTCGGCCGTACACGCGCTGATCGGCGACCGGGTCATCCTGCACGCCGGTGTCCGTATCGGCCAGGACGGCTTCGGCTTCGCCATGGGCGCTCAGGGACATCTCAAGGTGCCGCAGATCGGGCGGGTCATCATCCAGAACGACGTCGAAATCGGCTCGAATTCGACCGTCGACCGGGGCGCTCTTAAGGATACTGTCATCGGAGAGGGCACAAAAATTGATAATCTCGTCCAGATCGGGCACAACGTCCGCATCGGTCGCCACTGCGTCATCGTCGCGCAGGTCGGCGTAGCCGGGTCGTCGACGCTCGAGGATTTCGTCGTTCTCGGCGGTCAATGCGGTATCAGCGGACATGTCACCGTCGGCATGGGGGCCCAGATCGCAGGGGCAACCATGGTCATCGAGGACGTACCGGCTGGTGCAAAACTCATCGGCCTGCCTGGGCAACCGATCAGGGATTTCCTGCGCGAGCGAGGCGCGATCAAGCGGCTCGTGAAGCAGCTGCAGGACGGCGGGGCGTCCGAACCGGATAAATGAGCGGGCACGTTTCGGCCATCCCCCGCGCCGGACGTGCGGTGCGGAGCGGAAGGAAAGCTGGAGAATGAAGGATATGAACGACGCAACACCGGTCAAGGAAGGGCTCGCGTCCGCCGATATCGCGAAGATCATGCAGCTGCTTCCGCATCGGTATCCATTCCTGCTCATCGATCGCATCGTCGAGATGGACCGGGACGAGAGCTGCATCGGCATCAAGAACGTGTCGATGAACGAGCCCTTCTTCCAGGGCCATTTCCCGCAGTATCCGGTCATGCCGGGCGTCCTCATCATCGAGGCGATGGCACAGACGGCGGGCGCGCTCTGCGTGCACAACTCCGGGCACACGAACATTCCGCACATCGTTTATTTCATGAGCATCGACAAGGCCAAGTTCCGCAAGCCCGTCGTGCCCGGTGACCAGCTCCGTCTGCATGTGCAGAAAGTGCGTTCGCGCGGGCCGGTCTGGCGTTTCGCTTGCCAGGCCAAGGTCGATGGTGCACTGGTGGCCGAAGCCGATATCAGCGCGATGATCGTGGACCCCAGAGATGCCGAAAAAGACAAAGGCTAAGGTTTCGAGCAAGGCCGCCCCGCAGAGCCGACAGCGGGCGCTGCCCCTCATCCATCCTTCTGCGATCGTGGAAAAGGGCGCCGAACTCGGAGCGGGCGTCGAAGTCGGCCCCTTCTGTCATGTTGGGCCGGACGTTCGTCTCGACGACGGCGTGCGCCTCATAAGCCACGTGGTGGTCGCTGGACGGACGACGATCGGCGCGGGCACGCGCGTCTTCCCGTTCGCGTCGCTGGGGCACGAGCCGCAGGATCTCAAATACAAGGGCGAGCCGACTGCACTGAACATCGGTGCGAACTGCACGATCCGCGAGGGCGTGACGATGAACCCCGGTACGGCGGGCGGCGGCAACGTCACGTTCGTCGGTGACGGCTGTACGTTCCTCGCCAACTCCCACGTCGCGCACGACTGCCGCGTGGGCAGTCACGTCATCTTCTCGAACAACGTCATGCTGGCCGGTCACTGCACGGTCGGCGACTACGTCATCATCGGTGGCGGCGCAGGCGTGCACCAGTTCGTGCGCATCGGTCATCACGCGTTCGTCGGCGGGCTCGCCGGCGTCGAGAACGACGTCATTCCCTATGGCATGGCGCTCGGCAATCGCGCAGGCCTCGCCGGGCTGAACATCGTCGGCCTCAAGCGCCTCAATTTCACGCGCGAGCAAATCCATAACCTGCGCCAGGCGTACCGGCTGCTGTTCTCGAACGAGGGAACGCTCGCCGAGCGGCTCGCAGATCTCGAAGCAGACCGGATCGCGGCCGATCCCAGTGTCCGGGAGATCCTGACCTTCATCAAGTCGCCGTCCGACCGGTCGCTGTGCGTGCCGCGGCAGGGCGGCTAGGCGGCGGGCTCACGTCATGACGCGCATCGCTATCCTCGCCGGGGGTGGCCAATTGCCTTTGGCGATTGCCGACAGCATCTCCGCCGGCGGCGGGGTTGCCCATATCGTCGCGATCGACGGCGCTGCCAACGCCGAATTCGGACGGCATCCGACGACGCGCGTCGGGCTCGGCAAGCTCAATGCAATGCTGACAGCGCTCAGGCAGAACGGTGACGCCATGGTCATCGCGGGGCACTTGACGCGCCCCGACCTGCTGCGGCTCAAGCCGGATCGCGGCTTTTTCCGGCATCTGCCCGACATCCTCGCGCTGCTCAGCGGCGGCGACGACGCGGTACTGACGCGCGTGGTGCGGTTCTTCGAAAATCGTGGACTGCGTGTGCTCGGTATCGGTGACGTGGCGCCGGATTTGATCGTCGCGGACGGACTTGCGGCCGGACCGGAGTTGCAATCGTGGCAACCGGCGGCGGAACGCGGCTTCGAGGTCCTCGATGCTGTCAGCGATCTCGACATCGGTCAGGCCATCGTCGTGACGGAGGCGAACGTTCTTGCGTTCGAAGGTGTCGAAGGCACCGATCGCATGCTGGCGCGTCTCGGCACGCCCGACGTGTCCGAGCAGCCGGTGACCAGCCGTGTTCTGGTCAAGGCGCCGAAGCGCGGGCAGGAACTTCGCATCGACATGCCGACGATAGGGCCGCAGACGATCGTACGGGCCGCTGAAGCGGGCCTCACGGCGATCGTGGTCGAGGCCGGCCGGACTGTGGTCGTCGACCTCGATCAGGTCCGCGAGATCGCGCGCGAACGGGGTATCGCCGTTTTCGGCGCACGCCGGGACGGGGCGGATGCGGCGGCCGTGCTATCGGAGCCAGTGGTCGCAAGCGCCCGGCGAGGTGTTCAGGCCGGCCGCGTGACGCCGCTCGATTACGACAGGGCGGATGCGATGAAGGCGATTGCGTGTTGCGAGCGCCTGTCGGCTTTCGGTGCAGGCAAGGCGGCCTGCGTCGTGCGCCAGCACGTGCTGGCTGTCGAGGCGGGTGAAGGCATCGTGGCGATGGCGAGCCGGCTCGCGGCGCTCCGTCAGTGGGGTGGGCT
>DAOMWV010000035.1:0-18198 GCA_035436725.1 Hyphomicrobiaceae bacterium | reverse complement strand
AGACTTCGCCAGGCCGAAATGCGCCTCGAATTCCGGCGCGAGGTGCGCCTGATTCTCCTTGAAGAAGGCGATCAGCGCCTCCTCGTTCGGCGTTTTGACGCCGTCCCGGAAAATACGCGCGGCAAGCCAGTCGGCTTCGGCCGGCTCGATCCGCTCCGCCGTGACGATTTCTATCTTCTGCCGCTCGAGCGCCTGGATCGCTCGCTCTTCCGGCGACTGCTCCCGATAGGAACTGAGGAACCCGCCGAGAGACGCCATACCCGACAGCATGGAACCGAGCGTCAGGTCCCCGCGCCGGTTGAGCCACGCTTCCCGCGCGAGCGCCTGCTCACGGTTCGGAACGCGATAGCCTGATGCGGCCATGACGGCATTCGCGATCGCCTTCACGAACAGGTCGCGCCAGCCTTCCGCGTTCTCCCCGTTTGCGCAGGCATCGTTGATATCGAACAGGATTTCAGCCTCGCGCCGCGTCACGGCGATGTTTCCGTCGCCTCCGAAGGCATAGAGAATGCGCTTCAGCAGTTCGACTTCGCCCTCGCTGACCCGGCCGACCACGAGGGCCTTGCCGGAGCTCAACGGACCCTCGCCCTGGCACACGGCAGCCTTCACTTCGTCGAGCGCGGCGATGACAAGGCTTTCGGGCGACCAGCGCGCCTTGTCGATGATATTGATGAGCAGTTCGAGTTCGGTCTTGCTGTCGACATGTCCGGATTTGCGGATCCGGCTGAGCAGCCAGTCGCCTTTCTCCGTGGTCACGTAGCCCTCGGGCTGCGCCTGGTTGACGACATAGTCTGTAAGCATCTCGACGAAGCAGTCGGCCCAGTCGATGTCCGACACCGAACAGGCATCATTGATCCTGAACAGCATCTCGGCTTCGGCTTCGCTGATGGCACCGTCGTCGTAGAACGACCTACGCAAGGCAGCCACGTCGGCACTGGAAATCGTCCCGCGGCTGAGGATTTCCTCCACGTACGAAGCATTCAACAATGTCATGGGCGAGCACCGGAACGGGATGGACAGAACTGCGCCCACTCTACCGGTCGAGCCGTTACCAAAGCCCTAAATCACTGTGTCTTTGCGGCACGAACCGACGCACATCCGGAATAGTGGCAACCGGTTCTCCGGCAGGATGCGCGCTCCAAAAAAAAAGCCGCCGGTCTGGGGGAGCCGGCGGTTTGAGTCTACGGAGAGAAGAAGTGCGGGCGTGCGGCCGGAAAAGTCTGAAGCGGAGTTCCGAAAGCCGCACGCCAACTGAAGGCTATGCGCAGGCTCAGGCGTTAAAGTCCCAACCAAAGCCCCGCGAGCTCACATCGGAACTCGCGGGATTTCGTGTTACCACCAGCGGCGGTACCAGGGGCGATAGCCATACCCGTTCCCGTAGTGCTGACCGTAACGCGGGCCACCGAACATGCCACGGCGGTGGTTCGCGTCATGCCGCTCCTGCCTGATGTTGCGGCTCGCCCTGTCCTGCAGACGCTCGAGTTCCGCCCGCTCTGACCAGCTCAGCCGGCCGTCGCGCTTGAACTGGCGTTCGAGAGCCGCGATGCGCGCTTGCTCGCCCTGCAGCTGACGATACTCGCCGCGATCGATCTGTCCGGAGGCGACACCGGCGCGGATGCGTTCCTGCTGATTGTACTGGCGCTGATCGACACGATCATATGCGGAAGCCGAAGAAATGCCGGCAAGCCCGCCGACGATGGCGGCAGCGGCGACGGTGAAGACTTTGCGCGACATGTTCGATCCCTTTCAGGGTGCCGGGGGGAGCCGGCGCTCGTTTCATGTCGCGACTATCTCACTTGTGCTTTGAACTCGTTCTGAATGTCGTCTCGGGCGGCCGTTCATGTTCGCGCCGCAACTGTGGCGGCGTCGAAAACCTAATTCAGAGTGGCAACAGCCTTGTCAAAACCATTGAGAGAGATGGGAATTCCTATGCCGGCTTCCTCGGTCTGAAAAATGATGAAGACCGCCTGCTTGCCTTTCGCGAGGCGGCCCACCAGCGTATCGTCGATCACCACCTGTGCGTAACACGCGAACGTATGGCACCTGAGGAACGGCGCATTGCCGACGTCTTGTCCGTCGATCTTGAGTCCGAGACCTGGCGGCAGCAGGACCCCGACGGGAGCGAAGATCCGGAGCACCCGAGTCCCGTTCGAGAAGCGCTGGACATAGACCGTAAGGCCGACATTGCCCCGGTCCTCGGCTGTAACGCTTTGAACTATAGCGCATATTTCTGACCGCGACCCTGCCGGCGGTGGTTTGCAGACGTACTGCCAGTCACCGTACTGCGCTTTGACCGTGCCGCCCTCGGGGTTCTGCGGCGCGCCAGCCGCCGTCTTCGGCGCCTGCCCGACGCCACTCTGCGCCTGGGCGGAGGCGTCGAACAAAAGCGTCGCAGCCACGATACCAGCGGCCACGACCGTGCCGGCCTGCATCAGTTTTCGCATGATTTTCGCGACCATGACCTCTACCGAAACGATGCTGGACTTTACCGTCGACACGACAACTCGGTCGCTTGCGAGGCACACCGAACCAGCCTTGCGGAGCACGCTTGTATCCGATGGCGGCCGATCGACCAACGGTCTCGGCCCAAACCCACAAGACGCCCTGATTATCTCGAACGACTTTGCGGTGCCGGTGTGGCAGCCCGCACGACCGTCGCAATGCCTCCCGCCATCTGACCGATCCGCGTCATTTTGTCCGCTTGGGCTTGACCCGCGTCAATGCGACCATTTTTGCGGATACGGTCGAGCCTGCGTAGAGTTCCGCGGTTTCTCGCTTGTATTTGCCCGAATAGCTTGTATCTGTGCGCTTTATGGCACTCGCGCGCGATTTCGGGCAAAGTGCGGCTTGATTGTCGACCGGTTCGAGGGCGGGTTGATAAAATTGTCGCACGGCATATCGTCACGAATTGAATCGGCGTGCCGGAGCTTTCGGACGACGTCCCGGCGTCGTCAGCGGTAGGTGGCTCGGCAGGCAGGTGCCGTCGTCAGGGGAAGTGGGAGCGACAGGATGATTCTTAAGAAGTTGGCGGGGCGCGTCTCGGGTGCCGGTCTGAGCGCCATGGCGGCACTCGCTGTCACGGCCGGAGATGTTCTGGCAGCGGCTGGTCAGCCCGTATCCGGTCAGATCGGATTTCAGGCGCCCGTTACCGAGGTCGCGGAGCGGATCAACTGGTTCCACAACTCCCTCGTCAATCCGATCATCATCGCGATTACCGTCTTCGTTCTGATTCTCATGGCGTACGTCATGTACCGCTTCTCCGAGAAGCGGAACCCGACCCCGTCCCGTGTCACGCACAACACGGCTCTTGAAGTCGCCTGGACGGTGCTCCCGATCGTCATCCTCCTCATCATCGCGGTACCGTCCTTCCGCCTGCTTTACTTCCAGTATTCCTACCCGAAGCCGGACATCACGATGAAGGCCATCGCCAACGCGTGGTTCTGGGAGCACGAGTACCCGGACAATGGCAATGTTAAGGTGACATCGAACATGATCACCGACGAGGAGCTCGTCAAAGCCAAGCTCGGTGAAGCAGAATTCAACAAGCAGTTTGGCAAGCTCGACGGTGTCGCCCGTTACAAGGCCCTCTATGCTGCTGCTGAGCCGCTCTGGCTGACGCCGCCTGAGAAGTATGCGGGCTCGCGTCTGGTGCGCCAGCTTTCGGTCGACAACGAGATTGCGATCCCGGTCAACAAGGTTGTTCACCTCCTGATTACCTCCAAGGACGTGATCCACTCCTGGACCATTCCGTCCTTCGGATCGAAGATCCAGGCTGTGCCGGGTCGCACCACCGCAACGTGGTTCAAGCCGACGAAAGAAGGCATTTATTACGGTCAGTGCTCTGTGCTGTGCGGCAAGGAGCATGCCTCCATGCCGATCGCGGTCCGCGTCGTGAGCGAGAAAGCATTCAACGATTGGCTTGCAGCCGCCAAGGCGCGCGACTGGAAGCGTGCCCGTACCATCCTCACGGCAGCGACGGCCGGCATCGAGCCGCGCGACGTAGCGGAGTTGACCAGCGAGCGCCAGTAAGCGCTCGCATCCGGCCCGACCGGTCGGTTGCATCGTCTTGAATGACGGTTCGTCCGGCCGGGTCACGAAAACCAACTTGATTGCACCAGATCACATTGAAGGTTGCAGGACATGGCAAGCAACACACACGATGCGGCTCACGCCCACGACCACGATCACGACCACAAGCCGCCGTTTTTTACGCGCTGGTTCCTGTCGACCAACCACAAGGACATCGGCACGATGTACCTTCTGTTCGCGATGGTCGCGGGCATAGTCGGTGGTCTTCTCTCGGTCGCCATGCGCATGGAGCTGCAGGATCCCGGTCTGCAGTACTTCTCGAATCCGCACACCTATAACGTCTTCGTAACCGGCCACGGCCTCATCATGGTGTTCTTCATGGTGATGCCGGCGATGATCGGCGGTTTCGGCAATTGGTTCGTGCCTCTCATGATCGGCGCGCCCGACATGGCGTTCCCCCGCATGAACAATATCTCGTTCTGGCTGCTGCCCGCCGCGCTGGGCCTGCTGCTCATCTCGATGTTCGTCGAGGGGCCGCCCGGTGCGAACGGTGTCGGAACCGGCTGGATCGTGCTTGCGCCATTGTCGACGAACGCCGGACACCCCGGCCCCGCGGTCGACTTCGGTATCCTCGCGCTGCACGTCGCTGGTGCCTCGTCGATCCTGGGCGCAATCAACTTCATCACGACGATCTTCAACATGCGCGCCCCGGGCATGACCCTGCATCGGATGCCGCTGTTCGTCTGGTCGGTCCTCATCACCGCGTTCCTGCTGCTGCTGTCGCTCCCCGTTCTCGCCGGTGCGATCACCATGCTGCTGACGGACCGCAACTTCGGCACGACCTTCTTCCAGGCCGAGGGCGGTGGCGACCCGCTGCTCTATCAGCACCTCTTCTGGTTCTTCGGTCACCCGGAAGTGTACATCCTCATCCTGCCGGGCTTCGGCATGATCAGCCACATCGTCTCGACGTTCTCGCGCAAGCCCGTGTTCGGTTATCTCGGCATGGCCTACGCCATGACGGCGATCGGCTTCCTGGGCTTCATCGTGTGGGCCCACCACATGTACACGGCCGGCATCGGCGTCGACGCTCAGGCGTACTTCGTGTTCGCCACCATGCTGATCGCGATCCCGACGGGTGTGAAGATCTTCTCCTGGATCGCCACCATGTGGGGCGGCTCCATCCAGTTCCGCGCGCCGATGGTCTGGGCGCTCGGCTTCATCTTCCTGTTCACCGTCGGTGGCGTGACCGGTGTGATGCTGGCCAACGCCGGCGTCGATCGCGCCTTCCACAACACGTACTATGTGGTCGCGCACTTCCACTACGTGCTTTCGCTTGGTGCTGTGTTCGCCATCTTCGCCGGCTGGTACTACTGGTTCCCGAAGATGTCGGGCTACATGTACAACGAGACCATCGCGAAGGTGCATTTCTGGCTGACGTTCATCGGCGCGAACATGCTGTTCTTCCCGCAGCACTTCCTCGGTCTTGCCGGTATGCCGCGTCACTACGCCGACTATCCGGCCGCCTACGCTTACTGGAACAAGATCTCGTCGTACGGTTCGTATCTGACGGCCCTCGCGACGCTCCTGTTCTTCGTCTCGATGTTCCACGCCTACTTCATCGCCCGTCGCAAGGCGGCCGCTGATCCCTGGGGCATCCCGGCGCATCTTCAGACGCTGGAATGGACGCTGCCATCGCCGCCGCCGTTCCACCAGTTCGAGACGTTGCCGGTCATCAAGGCGACCGATCATCATTGATTTGCCGATATCCCGGCGCCGCGATGACGATGTCGTCCGGCGCCGGATCGGTCTTTCAGCCTAGCAGTCCCGATCGAGACGCACAGACCCGGTTCGATGACAGAAACGACAGCCAATTCATCGTCGTCTGCCCCCGTTGCTGCCCTCGGCGGCGAGGTCGGCGACTATATCGCCCTGCTGAAGCCGCGCGTCATGTCGCTCGTGGTCTTTACCGCGCTCGTCGGTATGGTCGCGGCCCCCGGTCAGGTCCATCCCGTCATCGCAGCCATCGCGCTGGTCTGCATCGCGATCGGCGCAGGCGCCTCCGGCGCGCTGAACATGTGGTACGACGCCGACATCGACGCCCGCATGGCGCGCACAGCGGCCCGTCCCATCCCGCGTGGCCGCGTCACAGCCGACGAGGCGCTCGTCTTCGGCACGGTCCTGTCGTTCTTTTCCGTCGCAACACTCGGCGTTCTCGTGAACTGGGTTGCCGCGGGCCTCCTGGCATTCACGATTGCTTTCTACGTCTTCGTCTACACCATCTGGCTGAAGCGCCGGACGCCGCAGAACATCGTCATCGGCGGTGCGGCGGGCGCTTTCCCTCCCATGGTCGGCTGGGCTGCGATGACCGGCTCGGTCTCTTTGGAAAGCGTCGTTCTCTTCGCGATGATCTTCTTCTGGACGCCGCCGCACTTCTGGGCGCTGGCTCTCTATCGCGCCCGTGACTACGAGAGGGTCGGCGTTCCCATGCTGCCGGTGGTCTCTGGCACCCGCGAGACCCGCCGCCAGATCCTTCTCTATTCCTTCCTGCTCGTACCGATCGCCGTCATTCCGGCATTTATCGGTCTCGGCGGCAAGGCGTACGCCGCGATCTCCGTCGTACTGGGCGCCCGTTTCCTGCATCTTGCCTGGCGCGTCTACCGCAGTGACGACGGCCGCGAGGGCGACGCGACGGCGCGGAAGCTGTTCGGATTTTCGATCCTGTATCTGTTCCTGCTTTTCGCGGTTCTGCTCGTCGAGCATGTCGTGATGCGGCTGGTGGGGTGAGGGGCTCTGTGAAAGCGGTTATGACCAACGACAGCGACATCGGCCGGAGCGACGCTCCGGCACCGCTCGACGCCGCAACCGAAGCTGAGCGGCTCCGCCGTCAGCGCGTGCGCTCGATCGCGATCGCCCTGTCGCTCGTCGCGCTCGTCTTGCTGTTTTATGTCGCCACCCTTGTCCGCCTCGGCGGCAACGTCTTCAACCGTCCGATCTGAGGAGCCGACCGTGTCCGATGCGACGACCAGCCGCCCCGCAGCGCCGAACAACCGCAAGGTCGCGGTCATCTGCGCCAGCGTCGTCGTCTCGATGCTCGGCCTCGCCTACGCGTCTGTGCCGCTCTATCAGCTGTTCTGTCAGGTCACCGGCTTCGGCGGTACGACGCAGCGCGCCACCGCCCCGGCCAATCAGGTCCTCGACCGCACCGTCGACGTGCGCTTCGACGCCAACGTGAACCCTGGCATCCAGTGGCGCTTCGAGCCGGTCACCGTACCTACGACCGTCCGCCTCGGCGAAACCGCCGTTGCCATCTACCGCGCCACCAACATCGGTACGACCACATCCGTCGGAACCGCCAGCTACAATGTGACGCCCGATCAGGCCGGCGTGTTCTTCAACAAGCTGGAATGCTTCTGCTTCACCGAGCAGGCGCTGGCGCCCGGCGAATCCATCGACATGCCGGTCCAGTATTTCGTCGATCCGGCCATGGCCTCTGACGATGACGGCCGCCGTATCAAGCAGATCACGTTGTCCTACACGTTCCACCCTGTCGCCGCACCGGCAAAGGGTGTCGCGGACAATTCAAAGTCCGTGAAGCGTGACGGCGATGGCAGTTGAATGTAGGTCGCACTTCCGCCTTGGGGTGCGGCGCGACCTGAAATGACAGTAACGGTTCGAGACTACGAAATTCTGGGGAAGACGGAGAGGCACATGGCAACCGGCCACGCCAAAAATCATGACTACCACCTGGTCAATCCGAGCTGGTGGCCGCTGACGGGCTCCATCGGCGCCTTCGTCATGGGCGTCGGGGCGATCATCTGGATGCGGTCGCTCGGGGGAGGCGCCGGCCTTTTCGGCATGAAGGGACCGACGGTCTTCCTGGTCGGCTTGCTTATCGTCCTCGCCACCATGTGGATGTGGTGGCGTGACGTCATCGCCGAAGCGCACGCCGGCGATCACACGCCCGTCGTCCGGCTCCATCTCCGTTACGGCATGATCCTGTTCATCGCCTCGGAAGTGATGTTCTTCGTTGCCTGGTTCTGGGCCTATTTCGACGCGGCGCTGTTCCCGAACGCGGTTTATCCGCTCAATCCGGAAACGACCAGCGCCGTGACCGGCATGTACGAGCGTGCAGCCGCCACCGGCGGTGTCTGGCCGCCCAAGCCGACCGCTGACGGCACCTTCAAGGCCACGTTCGACCCGTGGGGTCTGCCGATGGTCAACACGCTGATCCTGCTGTTGTCCGGCACGACCGTGACCTGGGCGCACCACGCGCTTCTGGAGAACAACCGTAAGGGCCTGATCTGGGGTCTGGCGCTGACGGTCGTGCTCGGCCTGCTCTTCACGGCCCTGCAGGTTTACGAGTACAGCCACGCCGCCTTCAAGTTCTCGGGCCACATTTATGGCGCGACGTTCTACATGGCCACCGGCTTCCACGGCTTCCACGTCGTCGTCGGCACGATCTTCCTGTTCGTCTGCCTCGTGCGCGCAATGAAGGGCCACTTCACGCCTCAGCAGCACTTCGGCTTCGAAGCTGCCGCCTGGTACTGGCACTTCGTCGACGTGGTCTGGCTGTTCCTGTTCGCCTGCATCTATGTCATCGGCGCTGGCCCAAATCCGGGCGGCCACTGATCGCCGCTGACAGACGATCGCCATCGAACGGCCCGCGCACGTCGCGGGCCGTTTTCATTTCCGCCCTGCATGATCGCGACTGGACAGCCCCATCGGGGCGGTGGAAGGCTCGTCACATGAAACAGCCGGAGCCCCGCCAATGACCGCGAGCGACCTTCCATTGCATTTCCAGTCCGCGACCCGCCTCGCCGCCGCGGTCCGCGCCCGCGAAATCTCCGCATCCGACCTCCTCGAACACTTCATATCCCGTATCGCGACCCATAATCCCGCGATCAACGCCATCGTCTGGATGAACCTCGACCGCGCCCGGGCCCGTGCCCGCGAGGCGGATGCTGCACTTGCGCGTGGCGAGATCTGGGGGCCGCTCCATGGCGTGCCGATGACCATCAAGGAGAGCTTCCAGTGGGCCGGCTCACCGACCAACTGGGGCATGCCGGAATGGCGCGAGAACCGCCCCGCCGAAACCGCCCTCGTCATCGAGAAACTCGAACAGGCCGGCGTCGTCGTCTTCGGCAAGACCAATGTCCCGCCGATGCTCGCCGACTGGCAGAGCACCAACCCCGTCTACGGCCAGACGAACAATCCCTGGAACACGAAGCTCGTCCCCGGCGGCTCCTCGGGCGGATCGGCCGCCGCACTGGCCGCCGGCCTGACCGGCTGTGACGCCGGCTCCGACATCGGCGCCTCTATCCGCAACCCCGCTCACTACTGCGGCGTCTTCGGTCTGAAGCCGACCTATGGCCTGCTCTCCATGCGCCGTCACGCCGTCCCCGGCGGCTACGCATTCGCCGACATCTCCGCCGTCGGCCCCATGGCGCGATCGGCCGACGATCTGGACACAATGCTCGGCGTCATGGCCGGTCCGGACGAACTGGAGGATGCCTGCTGGCGCGCCCATTTGCCGGCCCACCCGGCCACTGCGCTGAAGGATTTCCGGATCGCCGTGAAACTCGGCGATCCCATGTGCGAGATCGACAACGAATACCGCACGAAGCTCGACGACATGGTGCGCGCCCTCCGTGCCGCGGGCGCAACGGTCGCCTTCACCGAGCCGGCGGTGGACACAGCGCGTCTGCATGAACTCTACGTGCTGCTTCTCCGCGCCGCCACCTCCGCCCGCACGCCAGACGCCGACATCGCCCGCTGGACAGAACAGCTCGCGGCTGTCGGCAAGAGCGCAGCCCCCTATCTCGACCAGATGGTGCGCGGCACGTCGTTGTCGCATCGCGCCTGGCTTCCGCTCGACAACGAGCGCCAGAAGTTCCGCTATGCCTTCCGCGAATTCTTCCGCGACTACGACGTTTTGATCTGTCCTGCCGCGTCCTCCGCCGCCTGGCCGCACGATCAGACGGGCGAGCGCTGGCAGAGAAAGATCGAGGTCAACGGCGCCCCGCAGGCGACCACCGATCAGCTCTTCTGGGCCGGGTACTCGGGCGTCGTCTACCTGCCGTCCGTGGTCGGCCCCGCCGGCATCACCGCGCGTGGGCTTCCGGTCGGTTATCAGGCCATCGCCGCCCATGGGCGCGATCGCACCGCCATCGCCTTCGCGCGCGCCGTCGAACGCGAGATTGGAGGCTTTCTGCCGCCGCCCGGATACTGATCCGGGCGCGCCATCAGGACGATCTCGCTACTCGACTTCCGTCACCGTGTAACCGGCTTCGCGGAACTGTTCGACGAGCCCTGCCGGCCCCGGCAGATGGGCCGCGCCCACCGCGATGAAGACACCGCCATACGCGATGTGCATGATCGCGCGGTCGCGCATGCGGATGTTGCGATCGACGATCATGATTTGAGTATACTCGTCGATCGCCGCCGCAGACGCACCGTGCGCCTTCGCCACGGCATTTCCGAGGACGTTGAGCCCGGCCATGTCTCTCTTGAGGTACAGCTGAACCATCGTCTCGCTGACGTCGTCGGCGCTGTCATACCCCTTGAGCGTCGCCTTCAGGAGCGCGATCTGCGTCTCTTCCTTGAGCTTTGCCAGCGACTCGAACATCATGTCGAGGCTCTCGAGTCCGAACGCACCGACGCCACGCCGCTCGGCGAAATCAGCGAGATAGTTGTCGAAGCCGGGCGTCCGCGACTGGCGCTGCTGGCAATCCGATGACGCGAGCAGAAGCGTCGCGATGAATGGCTTGAGCCGCGCAGCCTGCTCGGGTTCAAGTCCGCGCCGTTTCGCTGCCTGTACGATCTTTGCCACGTCGGATGCCGACAGCAACTTGCCGAGCGACTGCCCCTTCGGCAGGAAGGCCGAGCCGCGCATCGATCCGACCACTTCCTGCACGCGGTTCGAGGAGATGATGTCGCTTTCGAGCGCGATGCGCCGCGTCTTTCCGAGCGCCTCCTCGACCGCCGGGCTCAGTTCGTTGATGCGCGGGTCGGCGACGTTGACGATCCCGAGCAGATACGACGGAATCCGGTCCGGATAGTCCTCATGCTCGATCTTCCAGAGCCGCGCCTTTCCATTGACGAGCCCCTTCGCGCTCTCTTTGACACTCTTGCTGAAGTCGGCCACGGGCGCTCCGGCAGGTGTCATCATGTCTCTGCCCGGGCAGGCGATGTTGATCTGCCCGGCGGCCTGCACGGGCTGGACGAAGCCGAGCACGGAAGCGACCGCTCCTGCAGCGAAGGTGACGACGATACGAGACACTGGGCTTCTCCTGCGCGAGGTAAGTTCGTTGGCGCCATCAGGCGCGGGGATGATGGGAATCGTGAATCCGTATGAGCCTGTCGCGGTCGACCTCGGTGTAGACCTGCGTTGTCGACAGCGAGGCATGACCGAGCAGTTCCTGGATCTGCCGGAGATCGGCACCTGCCGACAGGAGGTGCGTCGCGAATGAATGCCGGAGCGCGTGCGGCGTCGCCGTTTCGGCAAGGCCGATCTCCGCTCTGAGCCGCTCCATGGTGAGCTGAACGATACGCGGTGAAAGCGGTCCGCCCTTCGCACCGCGAAACACGGCCTCGTCCGGATCGAGTTCGAACGGGCAGAGCTTCAGGTAGCGCGCGACCGCCGCCTGCGCGATCGGCAACACCGGCACGAGGCGATCCTTGTTGCCTTTGCCGCGCACGAGCATCGTATCGCGTCCTGGTATTGGTGCAGCCTTGCGGGTTATTCCGAGCGCTTCCGACAGGCGCAGTCCCGATCCGTAAAGCAACAGCAGCACCGCGATGTCACGCGCCACGATCCAGTCGAGATCCGCCGCCATGCCGCCGTCGACCACCTGCCGCGCCTTGTCCACGGGTAGCGGCTTGGGAACCGAATGCGGCACTTTCGGCGTAGCGATCTGCTTCACCGCGCGGCTTTTCACGATGTCGGCTGCTTCGAGCCAGGTGAAGAACGTCCGGAGCGCCGACAGCGTCCGCGCCAGTGACCGGCTGGCCGCACCGGTGTTGCGCCGTGCGACGAGAAACGCACGCACGTCCTTGATGGTCAGGCTTTCGAGATCGGCGCTCGCCACGGCGCTATGGCGGCTGCGCGCCAGATAGCCGAGAAAGTCCCTGACGTCGCGGCCATAGGCTTCGATCGTCAGGTCGGCGGCCGCGCGCTCATGCGCGAGATGTGCGAAAAACTCGCTGACCGCACGCCGCACATCTTCCATGAGCGGCACCTCCGCCAAAAGGAGATCCGCGCGCGTCGTCGGCGATGTAGCGATCCGTGCCATGCCACTCAACTCTTTCGGGCACTAACACTTCGCAAACTTTGGTTGAGGAACTGTTACCGTGCTCGAACCCGCGTCAGGGCCTGTGCAGCTGGCTCGGCGGCCCATATCCTGGACGTTCGTCGTCCTCGAGCGGTCGCGCCTCCGAAGCGATCATGATCGGCACCCCGTCCCGGATCGGATAGGCGAGCCGCGCCACACGGCTCACGAGTTCTGACCGCGCGCGATCGAGGATCAGTGGCTCGCGCGTCATCGGGCAGACGAGAATGTCGAGAACCCGCCGGTCGGTCGCCGGTCGTTGCGGACCTGCCGCTGCCCTCTCCCTGTCGGGGCGTTCGCCCCTGTCGTCGCCGTGTGTCATGAGCCTATTGCAGGGTCGAGCCGGACTCCGATCCCCCCGATGCCAGCTCCATCTGCGCCAGTGCAATCAGGATTTCCGCGCGCTCCCTGAGCGTCTTGGCTTCCAGCAGAGCCTGCTTTTCTTCGGGACCGTAGGGGCTCATCACGGCGAGTGAATTGACCAGCGGCTCGTTCGGCAACCGGCTGATCTGCGACCAGTCCGCATTCAGGTTGCGTGCGGCGAGATAGGCCTTGAGCGCGGCGAGCAGTTCCTCCCGCGGCACCTCGCTTTCGCCCGCTCCCGGCACGAGATCGGCGGCGTAGTCGGCGGCCGTGATGGCGAACCTCCGATAGAGCGTGCCAGAGGTCGTCTCACGACCGAGCGTGCACCGCGTAATGCCAGCGAGTGACACGATCATCCGCCCGTCGTCCAGTTCCTGGAATGCCATGATGCGCCCGAGGGTCGCGACCTGCCTGAGCGGCACGGAACCGGCCGGCGAATCCGCCGCCGCGACCGTGACGCGCGGGTCCGTCTCCATCTGCCTGAGATCCGGCTGCACGATCGCGATCAGCCGATCGGTCTTGAGCGCGTCGTCGAACATCGCGAGGTAGCGCGGCTCGAAGATGTTCAGCGGCAACCCCGCGCGCGGCAACAGGATCGCACCTCGCAGCGGGAACACCGGAGCACTCTCGGGGAGCGCCTCAAGCGTGCTGTAGCGCTCGTGCAGCTTCATGAGCATGACCTCGGGCTGGGCCGCCGGCTGTGGTTCAGGTGCACGTCGGCGGAAATCCGCCACGGCTCATGCAATGCAAGGCTACTTGAAGAGGACCGACGACAGCTTCCGTCGACCTTCAACGGCCGCTTCGTCCTTGAAGCCCCACGCCTCGAAGAACTTCACGAGCTGTTTGCGCGCGGCTTCTTCGTTCCAGTTGCGGTCGGCCTTGATCGATTCGATGAGCTGATCGACGGCCTCGAGCTTTCTGCCCGATGCGGCAAACGCGACGGCGAGGTCGATGCGTGACTGATGGTCCTTCGGATTGGCCGCCACCTTCGCTTCGAGCTCCGCAGTATTGGCGCTCGCTTTTGTGCCCTGCTTGGCAAGCTCGATCGCGGCCTGCACCCGGGCGACCTCGGCGTGATTGCGCTTGTCCGGCGGCACCAGGGCAATTGTCTGCTCCGCCCGCGCGATATCGTTGCTCTTGATGTAACACTGCGCCAGGCCAGCCAGCGCCTCCGCATTTTGCGGATCGGCTTGCAGAACCGATGCGAACACCTCCGCCGCGCCCTGAAGGTCGCCGGCCTCGAGTGCCTCCCGCCCGGTCGCGAGAACCTCTGCGATGTTGTCGCTTTCCTCTTCCCCGATCAGCCGCTCCACGAACTGCCGCACCGCGCTTTCAGGCTGCGCGCCCATGAACGCGTCGAGCGGCCGACCGTCGCGGAACGCCACCACCGTCGGGAGTGACTGAACCCGCAGCTGTGCCGCGATCGACGGATGCTCGTCCGTATTCATCTTCACGAGGCGGACCTTGCCGCCGTAGCTCTTCACCACCTTCTCGATGATCGGGGTGAGCTGCTTGCACGGCCCGCACCACGGCGCCCAGAAATCGACGAGCACGAGTGCCTGCCGCGATGCTTCCATCACGTCCTTGGCGAACTGCGCCGTCGTCGTATCCTTGATGATGTCCTGCGCTGCCGCCTGCGCCCCGCCTGCCTTGCCGAAATCCATTGTCGTCCATCCCTGATTGTGCGGCCACCGTGTCGGCGCGCACAGCATTTCCAATCTGTTTCAAGACATGGTCACGTCGCCGTGAGCCTTCAACCCCCGGCATCTGCAGCCCTGCCATCAGCCGGGATCGCCAGCTTCGATATCGAGAACACGCGGCTCATGCCCCGTCGCCCGCATGAAGCGCAGGAGATCGTCCCGGCCCACACTCGTGGTCGCCGTGTTCTCCAGCGGATGACAGTTAATCTGATCATAAGCCATAAGCCGTTGATCCACCACAACAGAAACGCGCCCCGCCCTGTCGTTGAGCAAGGCCAGCGCCGTCACCGACCCCGGCTCCACGCCGAGCACCTCGCGCAACAACTCCGCCCGCCCGAACGAAAACCGCGCCGCCCCGAGCTTCCTGTGCAGTGTCTTGAGCGCCACCTCGGTATGGTGCTCCGCGACGACGAGATACAACCTGTCCTTGGCATCCTTCAGGAACAGGTTCTTGGTATGTCCGCCCGGAATGTCGCGGTGCAGTTGATCACTTTCCGCGACCGTGAACACCGCCTTGTGCTCGACGGTCGTCGTCGCGATGCCGAGCCGGTCGAGATAGGCGAAGAGCTCCGCCCGCGTGGCCTGTGTCCCGGCGATATCTGGCGCAATCTGTGTCATCCGCCCCATCTAGCCCCTCGCCCCGCTATTCGCAATTCGTCATTCGCAGCTCGCGATTTCGGCTCATCCCTATTGCCTCTCCGCCCCATCCCTTGCTCTATGCGCCAAACCCTACGAGCGAGCCTTCCGCCATGTCCCATGCACCGACCGCGCCCCGCCCCGTCACCGCCCGCCGCTCTGGCCCGCTGAAAGGTCGCGTGCGCGTCCCCGGTGACAAGTCGATCTCCCACCGCGCGCTGATCTTCGGGGCGCTCTCGACCGGCACGACGACCATCACCGGCCTCCTCGAAGCCGAGGACGTCGTCAACACCGCCCGCGCCGTCACCGCCCTCGGCGCCCCCGCCGAAAAGCACGGCGACACCTGGACCGTGAAAGGTCGCGGCGTCGGCGGCCTCGTGAGCCCGTCCCACGACATCGACTTCGGCAACTCCGGCACCGGCTCCCGCCTCATGCTCGGCGTCGTGGCGGGCCAGGACATCACCGCCCGCTTCGTCGGCGACGCGTCCCTCTCCCGCCGTCCCATGCGCCGCGTCCTCGACCCCCTCCGCAAGATGGGCCTCGAAACACTGGAAAACGCCGACACCCTGCCGCTGACCGTGCGCGGCACAGACCGCCTGATCCCGCTCCGCTACGAAACGCCCGTCCCGTCCGCCCAGGTGAAAAGCGCGATCCTGCTCGCGGGCCTCGCCGCCGCCGGCGAAACCACCGTCATCGAGAAGGAAGCCACCCGCGACCACACCGAGCGGATGCTGCGCTACTTCGGCGCCGAGGTGCGCACGGTTAGTCGTGACGGCAAGACCGAGATCACAGTGCGCGGCCACGCCGAAATGCAGGGCCGCCCCGTCGTCGTGCCCGGCGATCCGTCGTCCGCCGCCTTCCTGCTCGCAGCAGCGGCCATCGTGCCGGGCTCCGACGTGACGGTCGAAGGCGTGCTCGTGAATGAAACCCGCACCGGCTTCTACACGACGCTGAAGGAAATGGGCGCCGACATCGCCTTCACGAACGCACGCGAGGAAAACGGCGAGCCCATCGCCGACATCCGCGTCCGCCATGCGGCGTTGAAGGGCGTCACGGTCCCCGCCGCCCGCGCGCCGTCGATGATCGACGAATATCCGATCCTCGCCGCCGTCGCCGCCTACGCCCGGGGCGACACGACCATGCTCGGCCTCGCGGAGTTGAAGGTCAAGGAAAGCGACCGCCTCGCCGCGACCGCAGCCGCGCTTCAGGTCAACGGCGTCGCGGCAAAGGTCGACGGCGACACGCTGACCGTCTCGGGCACCGGCCGCGTGAAAGGCGGCGGCACGGTCGCGACCCACATGGACCACCGCATCGCCATGGCCAACCTCGTGATGGGCCTCTCGGCCGACACGCCCGTCACCATCGACGACATCACCTACGTCGCCACCTCATTCCCCTCGTTCCAGCCGCTGATGGAACAGTTGGGCGTGAAGTGGGGGTGATGTATGCCAACTTCTTATCTGCACAATTGTGAGAAATGATGCCTGTGCTAAGCTGCCTCGGCACAACCAAATTTCGGCAGAATCCTACAGAGATTAATTATTGTCATGCAATGATGGAGTCGGCGAGTGACGAACGAAACCGCAGAAAACGGCGGCGCTAAGCGAACACCTTCGTCTTGGTGGAATGAGCACTCAGATGCAGTTTATACTGCAATCGTAATTACCGTTGTTGCAGGCATCGGGTCAACGTTGTGGTCAATGAATTCTCAGTTAGGTTCGATATCGGCGAAAATAGATTACAATGAAAAAAGAATTGAAAGAGTAGCCGCCGCCTTTCCCGAAATTAGGGAAAAAATGGCAGCTACCAACCTGGCGACGGAATTCGACATTGCATTGATTCAGATCGCTCCGGCTAGGACGGTCGGCGTGCAACCGACAAATTCACTATATATTGATCGACAAAGAGGAGCCGTGGAGTGCTGGAAATTGGTCGCTCCTGCTGATGTTTGGAAAATTGATGCGCTAAATGGCAGGTTCGCATCTGGAGTGGAAGTCAAAAAGTCTCTTTACGATTTAGAGGTTGATTGGATTTCGAAGAAATCGGTTCCAGCGATGCCGAGGACGGTGAATACGAAAAAGAGCTTCGCGGGTTTTGGTCCAAGTGAAGATATGAGAGATGCATTTAAGGAGCTCAATTTCGAATTAATTGGCTCAAAACCTTTGGGGTCGGTTGAGACGAATTACCAAAAATTGTCTGAAATTGTGAAGTCGAACTCTGATCTTTGTGTCGCGAAGTCGCCTGAAAAGAGGTGATGTTAATTCGCTCCATCATCCGACGTTACCACCAAGGACGGCGCTTGGGCGAAGCCGTCGGCGGGCCTCTCGCCGCGTGCGTCCCGCGTGTCTTCACACGCGTATCGGACGCCGTGAGGACAGACTAGGTAATCACCTAGTTATCCCCGCGTGCTCGGGCTGGGTTATGCTCGGCGCGTCCGCCTGCTCCACCCTGCCCTCTCCCTTGAGGGAGAGGGGACAGACTCCACACAGCCCACCCCGCACCCGACCCAGGTGAGGGTGACTTCCGCGCTGATCGGGCCTCAAATGACAAGGCCCCCTCATCCGGCCTTCGGCCACCTTCTCCCCAAGGGGAGAAGGAAAAAAAGTTGCGCGACTGCGCACGTAGGCGCCCGTCGCGCATGCGACAAACTTTGAAGCCGTCGCCAGCATCCCGTCGCTTCCGGCCGGCTCGCCGCCAGGTGACCTGGAAGCGACAACTCGGAGCGCCACAATCTCGCCATTTGCTGTTTCGCGCAAAACATGCCATACACACGTCATCGATATGGAAGTTGTTTCGATGCCGGCCCGGGCCAGATGTCCAATGCCGCCGAAGATATTACCGAACGCAGGCGTATTCGCCCTGCCTCGCACTCTCTTCTCCCCTTCCGAACTGCGGCGCTTGCGCCGTCCCAAATGCGCTTACGCCCGTGGTCCCTCCGGATCGCGCCGCGTGTCATCGAACTTTCGTGCGCCCATGCGACACACTGCTTCGAGGACGAGCGCACACACGAAATGGCGCGCAACGCCGGCAAGCCGCCGGAGCCCGCGCCCAAGAAAAACGACTGGAACTGACCATGAAACATGCCCTCAGAATCGCCGCCCACATCGACGCGGCCCATCCCGTGAACCTCTTTCCGATGGCCT
>DAOMWV010000034.1:0-18702 GCA_035436725.1 Hyphomicrobiaceae bacterium | reverse complement strand
GGGTGCGGCCGGTGCCTTGGCGTCCTTCGGGTTCATGGGAACGCCCCCGCCCGTGGGAGCGGTCAGACGGGGAGTGCCACCTGTGGTCGAGCGCTTGCCGAACATTGCGTATTACCTCAACGCTTGAGCTTGAGCTTCTGAAGCAGGGGAGCGAGCCCACCAGCCTTCGCCGGTGCGGCCTTCTTCTGCGCACCGACTTCCTTGCGATGAGCAAGCAGCATGGCGAGTTCACGGAACTGAGCGGTCGCCTTGGCCTTCGAGGAGAACTCGCTGATCATCTGGCCGTTGTTGGCGGCCTGGCCGAAGCTTTCGCTGTCGAACTCGATGACCTGAGCGGGCTCGACGCCGAGCGCGTCGGCGAATTCCTTCATCTGGATTTCGGGACGCTTCGGCATGCCGACCGTGTTGAGCACGAGACGGGGCGGAGCGTCGTTGGCGCGGCTGCCCTTGACGAGTTCGATCAGGTTCTTGGCGTTACGCAGGTTGGCGAGATCGGGTGCTGCCGTGATGACGATCTCGTCGGCCTGGAGCAGAACGCGCTTGACCCAAGGCGACCAGGAGTGCGGCAGGTCGACTGCGACGTAGGGCACCTGCTGGCGCACGACGTCGAGGACGACTTCGCAGGCGTCGCCGGAGATTTCGTAGTCACGGTCGAGCACGACCGGAGCGGCGAAGATCGACAGGTGCTGCGAGCATTTCGTCAACAGGCGATCGAGCAACACTTCGTCCAGGCGCTCGGGGGAGGCGAGCGCGTCGGCGATGCCTTGAACGGGGTCCTGGTTGAAGTCGAGACCGGTCGTGCCAAACGCGAGATCGAGATCGGCGACGATGACGTTCGTCTTCAGGGCCTCCGACATAGTCCAGGCGACGTTGTGGCAGATGGTCGAGGAGCCGACCCCGCCCTTGGCGCCGATGAAGGCGATGACGGAGCCGACCGGATCGCTGTTCGGATTGTTGTAGATGTTCGACAGCGTCTCCATGAAGATCAGCGGGTCGATCGGGGCGACGATGTACTCGGAAACACCGCGCTTCAGAATCTCGCGATAGAGAACCACATCATTCATGTGACCGATGACAACGACGCGCGTGCCGGCGTCGCAGGTCTCGGCGAGCATTTCGAGTTCGCCGATGATCTGATGGCGTGGCGAACTCGATTCGATGACGATCAGGTTCGGCGTCGGATTTTCGCGATAGTGCGCGATGGCTGCGGCCGCTCCACCCATGTGGATCGACACGTGTGCCTTCGACAGGCGGCGGTCTTCGGCAGCGATCTGGAGCGCCTCGGCGGTATGATCGTCGGTGCAGAAGGCCTGGATCGAAATGCGGGGGATGGGCCGCGCATTCTCTGCTCGGCCCTGGCTCGCAGGGATGGCGTCGTCCATATCAGCCGACATGTCGTCGGCCATTTCCGCGTTTTGACGGCTCATGTCGTACTCTCTCTATTCGGTCTTCGGAACACGTTATTGAGATTTGGTTACCCATTCGTGCTCGGTGCGGGTGCGATCGGTGCGAACGTCCTTGATGTACTTCTCGTAAGCTTTGTCGCGGCGCTCGGCCGAAGCCGGGGTCATGGTGCGCGGGCCGACGAGATCGGCCGGATTGGCGATCATCGCAGCCATGTTGCGCTGGCTCGCGCAACCGAAGTTGGCGTAGTTCAGGTTGCGCGACGTGGCGCCAAGGTTTTCCGGCCATTTCCCGCATTCGGGCGCGTCAGCCGCGTAGCGGTTGTAGGCGACGCGGATGGGCGGATTTACCTGACCATCGGCATGATAGGGCTCGATCGAGATCGCGCTTTCGGAGACGCCGATGTCATTGAGCAGCGGGCGCATGTCGGCGACAGCGTTCATGGCTGCCACTTCGTTCGCAGCACCCGAAGGCACGGCGATTATGAGCTTCGAGTTGCCCGTATCGGAGGCGTGGAAGCGGGAAACGAAGTCGATGATGCGCGCGCGCTGGCCGGGATCGAGACCGCGCGAGGATCGCGAAACGTTGACCGACATGCGGTGCGGCTCCTGGCTGACCAGGATCGGGTGGCGCTCGGCCGGCGTCAGAAGAACCTGACCGGCCGGATGCTCGGCGCCGCGATCGAGATGGTCGCAGCCGGCGAGGCCGAGGGTTGCGATTGTAACTGCGAGGATCGAGGCTTTGCCGCGGACCGCAGGTCTGGAGAACAAAGTGTTCATGGTGGGCTCCTGTGGGTCCGTGATCAGTCGACGATGAAGCCGTAGTTGCCCTTGAGGCCACCGTCGGGCATGGCGCTGGACTTGCCGTAGACGCGGTTAAGGTGACCGAGGAAGTTCGCCTTCAGGTCGGACGCCGGGGCAAGGCCGTCATCAGGCTTGGCGAGGTTCTTCGCGGCTGTCGGGCGGACCATGTAGGGCGTCACGATGATGACCAGCTCGGTTTCCGACTGCTGGAAGTCACGGCTGCGGAAGAGTGTCCCGAGGATCGGGATGTCCTTCGCGCCGGGCAGCCCTTCCACGTTCTGACGTGTCGATTCGGAGATGAGGCCGGCCATGGCGATCGATCCACCGGAGGGCAGTTCGACCGTCGATTGCGCGGAGCGCTTTTTGAGCGAGGGGATCTGGGTGCCGGAGAGGACCAGAGCGCCTTCATTGGTGAGTTCCGACACCGTGGTGTCGATCTTCAGGCTGATGCGGCCTTCGGAGAGGACGATGGGCGTGAACGCGACGCCGACGCCGAATTCCTTGAACTGGATGCCGATCGCACCATTGTCCGACGAGACCGGCACCGGGTATTCGCCACCGGCAAGGAAGCGGGCGGTTTCGCCGGACACAGCCGTCAGGTTCGGCTCGGCCAGTGTCCGGACGACGCCCGTCCGCTCGAGAGCGCGGAGAACGAAGGACAGGCAGTTGCCGCCGGCGGAGAAGCCGCCGGAGATGCCGGAGTTGTTTACATAAGAGGGATGGATCTGAGGCAGGATGCTAGCGCACGCGGCAGGAATTCGTTCGCCAGCCGCGATGGCACGCGCGATCGCATCGCCTGTCACGTTACCCGAATACGGGAGCGCTCCGAGTGTCGGTGCGGTGATCGGGAACGTGTTCGACGTGCCGGGTGAGAGGCCGAAGTTGCCGACCGTGAAGCTCGACGACATGTTGACACCGAACTGCTTCAGGACCGAGCGCTGGACTTCAGCGACCTGCACCTTCAGCATCACCTGGTCCTCACCGTCGATGGTGAGCAGGTTGATGACCTTCTTGTCGGACTGACCGTCGCGGCCGTTGTTGAAGGTCGTGTTCCAGGTCGTCACGCCGCCGACAGTAGTCGACTGCGAAGACCAGCCGGAACCAGTCAGGTTCTTGTTGGCGGAGGCGAACTGCGTCGCGATGTCGGCGGCGCGGGCGGCATCTGCGGGCGTGCGCACCGAGCCCATCAGAACGATGGCCGTGCCGGCGAGATCGGTCTTGATGTTCGAGGTCGGCAGGAGGCGCTTCAGGAGGTTGTCGAGCGCGGACAGGTCCGAGCCGATGGCAATCTCGAGCGTCATCACCTGGTTGCCGTTGGCATCGAAGAAGAAGGCGTTGGTCGAGCCGGCCGAGCGGGCGACGAGGAAGACGCGATCAGACGTCTGGATCATCGCGTCGACCTTCTGGGGGTCGGCGATCATCACGTCGCGCAGTTCCATCGGGAACTGCAGCATCATGGATCGGCCGACGCCGAGCGTGATCTTCTTCGTGATCGGGAAATTCTGCTTGGGTGAAATCTGCATCACCGAGCCGTCGGGGTTGACGTCCTGGTGACGGGCGCTGATCTGAGCAAGCGCCGGCTGGCCTGCGGCGACCGCAAGGGTGATCGCCACGGCGCGTAGCGCACGTTTCGAGAAAATCTGCATGTTTCATTACCCTTCGAACTGCGCGAGGCACACGCCCGCGCGAGGTGCTCAGTTCACGCCATACGCACGCGACTTGACGCCATAACGCAGTACTCGAACGGAATTTCCTCTATTCCCACCGAGGCCGTTTCCGGCGCTCGGACCGGCGCCAACTCCGGCGTCGGCGACACTTCTCAGCGCGAGCGAGATTTCGCCCATTGAGTTGGCGAGGGCGAGCAACTCGGACTGACGCGGCGTCAGCTCGAGCGTCGCGGTCGCGCCTTCCGCGCCCTTCTTTCCTTCCTTGACTTCGATGAGCTGGCCGATGGCGAGCACGCGGACGTTCCGGAACAGCGTGTCGGCGACGAAGTCTTCGCCACCGTTCTTGGACCGGCGGCGCTGGATGAGAATCACGTCGACGTGGTCGTTCGGCAGGATGAGCTTGCCGACGGCGGTTTCTTCCTTGATGCGGGTCGAGATCGCGCGCATGCCGGCGGGCAGGATCGCCGCAAGGACGCCGCCTTCACCGGGCTTGACGAGCTTGTTGGCGGTAATCGGTTCGTCTTTCAGGATCGGCGCGCGAGCGACAGAGCCGATCAGTGCCATCTGCGGGTCCTTGCCGCCAGTCTGGCGGTTCTGGATGTAGCCCGCCGCGACAGCGCCCTGAGGCCAGTCCTGCCAGCGGAAGTGTTCGCGACTGACGATCTGGCCGAGGCCGATCTCGGTCTTGGCGACGAGAACCTGCGTCGTATTGATCTGCTTTTCGACGACGAGTTCCTTGGGCTTGGAGTTCATGAAGTTCGACATCACGAAAACTGCGCCAATGCCGCAGATGGCCGCAACGCCAAGCGTGATGATTTGGCCCTTTTTCATCGCAGCACAGTCCTTTCAGGGGATCGATCGCACCAGAATCTGACCGTGAGTATGGGGGCGAATTGTCAACTGCGAGTTAATGGCCGTGCCGGATCGGTTCAGTTTGGTACGCTCATTTCGACAGTCGTTACCGAAGTACAAACGGGCCGCCGTTGCCGGCAGCCCGCATCTGCGGATCCGAGAATTGCTGTCCGCGCGACGTTCAGCCGAGCGAGCGGAACCAGAAGCTGTCCTTGTAGATGAGCAGTGCCGCGGCAGCGAGGGCGACGCCATATGGAATGCCGCCGTTCGGCTTGTGGAGGCGCTGGATCCATTCCGCTTCGGCCCAGGCGAATGGCAGCGGAAGTTTCCGGAACGACAGGAATGCGAGGGCGAGCAGACCGCCGAGTACGGTGGCGAGAAGCCAGAAGTCGACGACGTTCGAAATGCCGAGCCAGAGCGCGATCGCGGTTGCGAGCTTGGCGTCACCGCCGCCGAGGAAGCCGAAGGCGAAGAGCGTGAAGGTAATGGCCAGGACGATCGCTGCAGCGGCGACATGCCAACCGATATCGACGAGCGTCAGACTGGAAAACGGCGCGATCAGAAAGAACCCGCCGATCAACGCCAACGAAATCCGGTTCGGGATCGTCATTGTGAATAGATCGAACGCTGCCGCGAAGATGACGGCAGCCGGTAGGATCGTCAGAACCGCGAATTCGTACACGTTGCAGCCTTTCTGAACTGACGGGAACGGAAGCCGATCGGATCGGACTGTCACGACGTTAAAGGATGGTCGTAAACGAGATGTTAACCGCGATCGCCGGACGGGTCGTTCCACAGAAATAGTCGAGCCGGCCCTGAGGCCGGCTCGGACAGATCATGGCGCAGACGACGCCGTCGACGTCGGGCCGACAGCCGAAAGCCATCACTTCACGTTGTTTGCGACCTTGGTGAAGGTGTTGGAAATGTTCTTGCCGAGCGTGCCGGAGGCAGCGATCAGGGCGACAGAAATCAGCGATGCGATGAGGCCGTATTCGATGGCAGTGGCGCCCGACTCGTCCTTGGCAAACTTCGAAATCAGTTTCGTCATGTAATGTCTCCCGTCGTGTTGAGAGAGCCCTGCCCTGATGTCCCCAAAAGGCGGCATCAGCAAAACCCCTCTGCTAAAACTGACGGATAATGTAACGTTCGCGACTTAATTTTCTCTAAAGCCGGGCGGCTGTCGGCGTGCGAAATTGATCTTCTGTTCAGGGGTATTAGTTCATATGGTTTCTGTTTTACTTCGGTAAGTCATTACTTTACCAATGCAGACAACGTCGTTCCGGAATTGCGATCGATACAGACACTTCCAACGCGGACAATCTCTTGTCGGCCTATCAAACGAAGATCGGGCTGGCAGCGGCGCTGCCAGCCCGATCGAATCGGCGTGGTAACAAGGACCCGGACGCGAGGTCCGGGACCGCCTCATTACTTCACGTTGTCGGCGACCTTCTTGAAGGTGTTCGAGATGTTCGTGCCGAGCGTGCCGGCAGCGGCGATCAGGGCGACCGAGACCAGCGACGCGATCAGGCCATACTCGATGGCGGTGGCGCCCGACTCATCCTTGGCGAACTTCGAAATCAGTTTCGTCATGCTATGTCTCCCAGAGTGGTGAGCCCCAAGCTGACGCCCCTTTGGCGACATCATCGAAGCCCTCGAATAGTGCTGACCCTCAAAGTAGCGTTCGCGAATTAATTTTCTCTAAAGCCGGGCGGCTATCAGCGAACTGCGTGGACGCAAATTTCACGTGTATTAGTGCACGTGGTTTCTGAATTATTGCCGCAAAGCTTTGCTTTACCAAAGCGGTCAATGTCGCTTCCGTATTGCGAACGGCACCGATGCTTCCAACGCGGACAGTCTTTTGCGGTGTGTCAAACGACAATCGGGCCGGCAGCGGTGCTGCCAGCCCGATCGGATGAGCGAGGTAACGAGGACCCGGACGCAAGGACCGGGGCCGCCTCATTACTTCACGTTGTCGGCGACCTTCTTGAAGGTGTTCGAGATGTTCGTGCCGAGCGTGCCGGCAGCGGCGATCAGAGCGACCGAGATGAGCGAGGCGATGAGGCCGTACTCGATGGCGGTGGCGCCCGACTCGTCTTTAGCGAACTTTGCGATCATGGACTTCATGGTTCTATTCTCCCAACTCTGGCACTGATGCGCATCTCTTGCGCGGACAGTTCGGTCTGAGGGCTCCTGCCCGCCTGGCTGAACTGTGGCGACGGTAATTCCGGGGCTTTAAAGACAGGTTAAAATGCCGAATGAGGCAGGGTGCGGCGGCTAGCAGTCTGTCGGCAGGGTCACCAAAGTCTTGCGCCAATCGACCAGAAAGCGAGTGCGACAGGTCGCGTGGACCTCGACCGGCCCGACTGCGGCGCGCGTCGCCCATGCTGACGATGCCACAAAAAGAAATCAGACCGGCAGCGAGCTGCCGGCCTGATTTTTGAAAGTTCGACTGCAGGTCGATCCGTCGGACCGACCGCCGTGAGTATTACTTCACGTTGTCGGCGACCTTCTTGAAGGTGTTCGAGATGTTCGTGCCGAGCGTGCCGGCAGCGGCGATCAGAGCGACCGAGATGAGCGAGGCGATGAGGCCGTACTCGATGGCGGTGGCGCCCGACTCGTCTTTAGCGAACTTTGCGATGATCGATTTCATGATGTGAGTCTCCCAACTCTGCACTGGTGCGCCCTCGGGCGCTGACAGTTCGATCCATAGGCACCCGCCCACTGGCTGAACTGTGGCGACACTACGCCCCGGAATTTAAGGACAAGTTAAAATGATCGTCTTGCGCCGACCTTGGTGACGGGTTGGTGAGAAATCCTAGGACGAATGGTTAGAGAAGTGTTTCCGGAAACACATCTTTTACCGAGCTCGTTCGGAAATCACCGAGCGACGCCTCCGCCACCCGGGCGATGGATCACGCTGATGCAGCCATAAGCGATTTCTTCACACATTCCGGCCATTATCGGCGTCAAGCCATCGACATCAGGCCCATTTGCAGCGCCAGCGGCAGGACACACTATGATCCGCTCACCATTTCACGCGATCTCCAAAACCGTGCGGAACCTCGCCCTCGCGAGCGCTGTCGTCGGCGTGAGCTTCGCCACTGTCGCCGACACGGCACGGGCCGAGGATCTGATCGTCAAATACGACCAGTCGCAGCTCATCCGGTTGCCGCGGGCCGCAGCCGAGATCATCATCGGCAATCCGTCCATTGCCGACGTCGCCATCCAGACCGGCAACCTCCTGGTCGTTACAGGCAAGAGCTACGGTGTCACCAACATCATCGCGCTCGACAGCGAGCGTAACGTGATCCAGGACCAGCGCATTCTCGTCCGCCGCGACGAGCGCAGCGTCGTCCACATCGTGCGCGGTACCGCGCGGCAGACCTATGCCTGCGTCCCGCAGTGCAATCCGACGATCACGCTCGGCGACGACATCTCGGCGATGCGCCAGATCAAGGAAGCCGCCGATCTCAAGATCAACTTCTCGTCGAAGGCGGCTTCGGACGCTCCGGAAGGCGGCGCACCGTCACAGTGACGACCTGCCCGAGACCCGCATCCCTGGCCGTCGGAGCTTGACCTCCGGCGGCCTTTTCTTTATCGGTTTCTCACTACCGTGGTGATTTGGCCGGCCGGCTTGCAGCCACGTAAAACAACTCGCTAAAGGGCCGCGCGCACCCGGCAATCGGCTGCCCCGGCTTCTAGAGCGAGGGCGAGCCAGCCGGGTTTTTCACGGGCAATTCGACATAACGCCCGGCGCCGCAGGATGTCCGCCGTGACGACCGAAACCGACAGAACCGCCGCAGATTCCAAAGTGGAACGCGCAAGCCTCGTCGAAGCGACGCGGCCATCGAGCGAGGTGGTGCATTTTCCGGTGCACGCGCCGCTTACGCTGTCCAGCGGGCAGACGTTCGGTCCGTTCTCCATCGCCTACAAGACGTATGGCGCGTTGAACGCCGACAAGAGCAACGCAATACTGATCTGCCATGCGCTTACAGGTGACCAGTACGTCGCGAGTGAAAATCCGGTGACGAAGAAGCCCGGCTGGTGGATCAGCCTCGTCGGGCCGGGCAAATCCATCGACACCGACAAGTACTTCGTCATCTGCTCAAACATCCTCGGGGGCTGTCTCGGTTCCTCCGGCCCGGCGTCGATCGATCCGGAAACCGGCAAGCCTTACGGGCTATCTTTTCCCGTGATCACCATTGCGGACATGGTGGAAGCGCAGGTGCGTCTCATCGATCATCTCGGCATCAAGTCGCTGTTTTCCGTGGTCGGCGGCTCGATGGGCGGCATGCAGGTTCTCGAATGGGCGGCGCGGCATCCCCAGCGCGTCTTCTCTGCCATCCCGATCGCAACGGCGGCCCATCACAGCGCGCAGAATATCGCGTTTCACGAAGTGGGGCGGCAGGCCGTCATGGCCGATCCCAACTGGCGCGGTGGGCGCTATCTCGAAGAGGGCACATTCCCGCGCAACGGCCTGTCGGTCGCGCGGATGGCGGCGCATATCACGTACCTGTCGGAAGACGCGCTTCAGGGAAAGTTCGGCCGGAACCTCCAGGAACGCTCCGCCAAGACGTTCTCCTTCGACGCCGATTTCCAGATCGAGAGCTATCTTCGCTACCAGGGCTCGACGTTCGTCGATCGCTTCGATGCGAACAGCTATCTCTACATCACCCGCGCGATGGACTACTTCGACATGGAGGCGGACAACGGCGGCAAGCTCGCGAACGCTTTTCATGGCACGCGGACAAGGTTCTGCGTCGTCTCGTTCACATCCGACTGGCTTTATCCGACACGGGAGAGCCGCGACATCGTGCGTGCCCTCAATGCGGTCGCCGCCAACGTGAGTTTCGTCGAGATCGAGAGCGACAAGGGGCATGACGCCTTCCTGCTCGACGAGCCGGAACTGTTCCAGACGGTGAGCGGCTTTCTCGGGGCGGCTGCGGAAGCGCGCGGGCTCGTCGCACGTTCAGGCACGAGAGGCTGACCATGAGTGTCGTACAAGCGCACACCGGTACCGACACCGCCAAGGCCGTCACACAGCACGTACGGGTCGATCATCAGCTCATCGCAGAGATGGTAAGACCGGGCTCACGCGTGCTCGACGTCGGCTGCGGGGACGGGGCACTGCTCGATCTCCTGCGGCGCACGCGCGACGTCGACGGGCGCGGGGTTGAAATTTCCCGCGAGAAGGTCAACGCCTGCGTGGCGCGCGGTTTGTCGGTCATCCAGGGAGATGCGGATCGCGATCTTCCGGCATATCCGGATGCGGCGTTCGACTACGCGGTGCTATCCCTCACGATCCAGGCGACGCGGCGGCCGAAGATGGTGCTCGACAACCTGCTGCGCATCGGCCGGCACGCCATCGTCTCGTTCCCGAACTTCGGACACTGGCGAGTCAGGAGCCAGCTCATGTTCCGCGGCCGGATGCCGGTGACCGAACACCTGCCGGAACAGTGGTACGACAGCCCGGACGGACACCTGTGCACGATCAAGGATTTCGTCGCGCTGTGCGCAATGCTGGATGCGCGCGTCGAGCAAAAGGTGGCGTTCAACACTGCCGGACAGAAGCTCGGGACCTGGCTGCCGCTGACGGCTCACAACCTGCTCGGCGAGAAGGCGGTGTTCCTACTGACGCGGACGTAGATCGCCGGTGGAGGGCGCCTTGGCAGGGGAGGTGCGATTGACCGAGCCGTCGGCGGTCGCGAGACGGCCGATGCGGCGGGCGCCGGCCCCTGCCGGAATGACGCCGTGGACCTCTTTCGTCGCCTCGACGATGTGCACGCCGGCAAGGCCAGGCCAATAGCGGGACCCGAGCCGCTCGAGAAAGCCGGCCCGGCGGATGGCAAAGGCGCGGTTGACGGGCGGGACGTGAAGGGCGCTCGACCACGACACAGGGGTGAACATGGATTCGGCGAGCAGCTTCTGGAGCTGGCTGCGGCTGTAGGGCTGGCCGTGGCCGAACGGGGTCGCCTCGCGGCGGCTCCAGACACTGTGACGGTTCGGCACGACGAGGAGGAGGCGTCCTTCGGGTGCCAGAACGCGCCAGAGTTCGCGCATCATCGGGCGGGCGTGCTCGGACAACTCGAGGCAGTGGACGACGACGATCCGGTCGATCGAATTGTCGGGGAGCGGCAACGATTGCTCTTCGACCATGACGGCGTTCACGGTGGTGGCGAGGGGCCAGACGAGAGCGCCCTGAGCCGCAGGCATGAGCGCGACAATGCGCGCCGCCTCGGCGCGGTAGCCGCCGATATAGGGAGGAGCATAGCCGATCCCGACGATGGTCTCGCCGGGAACACGCCCCCAGAGCCGCCGGATGTGACCCGCGATCACCCGCCGGGCTACCGAGCCGAGCGGGGTCGCGTAGAACGCGCGCAGTTCGAGGACGTCGAGGTGCATCTTGCGGTAGCTGTGCGGTCGGTCGCGGTGGCGGGTTGAATTCAGGGCCTCAGTTGATAATGTGCGGCGCGCTTCACGGACAGTCCATTGCCCGATCCGCGCCCCGACATTCGTTTACGCACGGACGGTCGCCATGGCCAAGCTCGAAATACACCAGTTTCCCTGCCTTTCGGACAATTACGGCGTGCTCATCCACGACGCCGAGCGCGGGGTAACGGCCGCCATCGACGCGCCGAACGCGGATCAGGTCAAGACGGCCCTCGCCGAAAAGGGGTGGAAGCTCACCTATATCCTGACGACGCACCATCATGCCGACCATACGGACGGCAATCTCGCGCTCAAGGCAGAGACCGGGTGCGTCATCATCGGGCCCAAGGGCGAAGCCGGGAAAATTCCCGGGATCGATACCGAGGTTGGTGAAGGCGACGCGTTCCGGCTCGGCTCGTTCCAGGTCCATGTTCTCGAAACCGGAGGACACACGCTCGGGCACGTCTCCTACTGGATCCCGGCGGCCGGGGTGGCGTTCGTCGGCGATACCATCTTCGCGATGGGCTGCGGCCGGGTCATCGAGGGGACGATGGAGCAGATGTACGCCTCGCTCGAAAAGCTCGCGAAGCTGCCGCCGGCGACACGGCTCTACTGCGGCCATGAATACACGGTGGCGAACGCGAAATTCGCGCTCGGGATCGAGCCGGGTAATGCCGCGCTCGTCAAGCGCGCCGAAGAAGTGCAGAAGTTGCGCGCGGCGGGCAAACCGACGCTGCCGACGCGCCTCGACGTCGAGCTCGAGACCAATCCGTTCCTGCGCTGGAATTCGCCGGAAATCCGGCAGCGGCTCGGGCTCGAAGGCGCGGACAACTGGAAAGTGTTCGCGGAAGTGCGCGAACGCAAGAACCGGAGCTGACACGTATCCCGTTCCGGACCCGCGATCAGGAGGCCCTTCACATGACAGACCCGAAAAGCCGCCTGTTCGTCGCTCTGGACGCACCCGACGCGCAAAAGGCTCTAGCGTTCGCCGACCGCATCGGCGACGGCGCCATCTGCTACAAGGTCGGTCTCGAACTGCTGTTCGGCGGCGGTCTTTCGGTGGTCGATACCCTGAAGTCGCAGGGCAAGCAGATCTTCCTCGACATGAAGCTCCTCGACATCCCGAACACGGTCGAGAAAGCGACGCAGAACGTTTCGCGCCTCGGCGTCGACTATCTGACCGTGCATGGAACGGACCGCAAGACGCTCGATGCGGCCGTGCGCGGGCGCGGGGCTAGCCGGCTCAAGCTGCTTGCGGTGACCGTGCTCACGAGCCTCGACAAGGCCGACCTCGTCGAGCAGGGCGGGGATGGCCGAAGCCCGCGTGATCTCGTCGTACACAGGGCGAAACTGGCGAAAGCCGCAGGGTTCGACGGGGTGATCGCATCGGGGGAAGAGGCGGGGGCCGTGCGTGCAGCGGTCGGGGCGGGCTTCCTCATCGTGACACCGGGCATTCGGCTCAAGTCAGGGGCGGATGGCGATCAGGCCCGCGTGGTCACGCCGGAGATGGCCATCGGGAGCGGGGCGACGCATCTCGTCGTCGGGCGGCCGATCACCGGAGCGGCGGACCCGGCGGATGCCGCACGCACAATCGTCGAGGCGATCCGACGCGCAGGGTGAGCGAACAAACACGCCGCGGCGGTTGCGCGGACGGGGGCAGATGAAACTCTATCGCGCGTTCTTCACCGTCGGCGGGCTCACGCTCGTGAGCCGTGTGCTCGGCTTCATGCGCGACGTGATGTTCGCGGCACTGCTCGGGGCTGGACCGATCGCGGAAGCGTTCGTCGTCGCCTTCCGGTTTCCCAACCTGTTCCGCCGCTGGTTCGGCGAGGGTGCCTTCAACGCGGCCTTCGTGCCACTTTTTGCCAAACGTCTCGAAGGCGAAGGCAAGGAGGCGGCGCGGGAATTCGCGGCCGAGGCGATGGCCGGGCTCGCGTTCGTGCTGATTGCACTGTCGGCGGTGGCGATGATTGCCATGCCGTGGCTGATGATGGGGTTGGCACCGGGCTTCCTGGCCAGCCCGGAGAAGTTCGATCTTGCCGTAACGATGAGCCAGATCGCGTTTCCGTATCTGCTCTGCATGTCGCTCGTCGCGCTGATGTCGGGGGTGCTCAACTCGCTCGGGAAGTTCGCGGAGAGTTCGTCGATCTCGATCGTGCTCAACGTCACTCTGATGGGGGCGATGGGACTGGCATGGCTGCTCGGCTACGGTAACGACCCGCGTACCGGTCTCGTTCTGGCCTGGGGTATTTTCCTCGCCGGCGTGCTGCAGTTGCTGCTGCTGATCGACGGCCTCAGGCGGAACGGATTTCTCATCGCGATCAGGCGGCCGCGGCTCACGCCGGGCGTTCGCGATCTCATCCGGCTCGGCATTCCCGGCGTCGTGGCTGGTGGCGTCACACAGATCAACATCGTGATCGGCGGCATGATCGCCTCGCTGCAGGCGGGGGCGGTTTCATATCTTTTCTACGCCGACCGGCTCTACGAACTTCCGCTCGCCATCGTCGGCATCGCAATCGGTGTCGTGCTGCTGCCGAGCATCTCGCGATTGCTGCGCGCCGGCGACGAAACGGGGGCGAATACGACGCAGAACCGGTCGCTCGAATTCGCGATGTTCCTGACCATTCCGGCGGCGGTGGCACTGGCGGTCATTCCGACGGAGATCGTCTCGGCCCTGTTCGAGCGGGGCGCTTTCAAACCGGCGGATACGGCTGCTGTCGCTGCCTGTCTCGTGTTCTTCGCGCTCGGGCTGCCGGCATTCGTGATGATAAAGGTGTTTTCGCCTGCCTATTTCGCCCGCGAGGACACCAGGACGCCGATGCGGTATGCGGCGATCTCGCTGACGGTGAACACGCTCGGGTCGCTCGGCCTTTTCTTCCTTTTCCGGTCGATCGGCTGGATGCCGCATGTCGGGATCGCCATTGCGACGGCTATCGGCGGGTGGCTCAATGCGTTGCTGCTGTGGCGGACGCTGGTACGGCGCGGCCATTTCATCGCCGACGCGACGCTCAAACGCACCTTGCCTCTCATCGTGCTGGCGAGTGCGGCTATGGGCGCGGCGCTGTGGGTCGCGGCTCCCTACGTCGGGCCATGGCTCGACCGCGGTCAGGCCAGTGTCGTCAGACTAGGCGCTGTTCTCGGCCTGACAGGCGCCGGTCTCGTCCTCTACGTCGCCTTCGCCTGGGCGATTGGCGCTTTCCGGCTCAGCCAGATCAAAGCGGCGATGCGGCGGTGACCGCAGGCCGGGCTCCGGGCTTGCCTGACCGGCGGCAAGTCGGCATAACGCGGGCCAAATCACACTTGGAACATTCGATATGGCTTTCACACCCCGCGTCTTCTCCGGCATGCAGCCGACCGGGAACCTGCATCTCGGCAACTACCTCGGCGCGCTCGTCCGCTGGGTCGAGATGCAAGCGACGCACGAGTGCATCTATTGCATCGTCGACCTGCACGCGATCACCGCATCCTGGCAGGATCCAAACGAATTGCGCCAGTCTATCCGCGACGTGACTGCGGCGTACATCGCGGCCGGCCTCGATCCGAAAAGGAGCATCCTGTTCAACCAGAGCCAGGTGTCGGCCCACGCCGAACTCGCCTGGATCTTCAATTGCACGGCGCGACTCGGCTGGCTCAACCGCATGACGCAGTTCAAGGAGAAGGCCGGCAAGGATCGGGAGAATGCCTCGATCGGCCTGTACGATTATCCGGTGCTGATGGCCGCCGACATTCTCGTCTATCGCGGCACGCACGTGCCGGTCGGTGAGGACCAGAAGCAGCATCTCGAACTGACGCGAGACATCGCGCAGAAGTTCAACAACGACTACCGCGAGGCGATCACGGCAGCCGGGTATGACGACGGGCAATTCTTCCCGCTGGCCGAGCCCGTCATCATGGGCCCTGCGACGCGCGTGATGAGCCTCAGGGACGGCACGAAGAAGATGTCGAAGTCGGATCCGTCCGACCTCAGCCGCATCAACATGACGGACGACGCCGAGACCATCGCGCGCAAGATCCAGAAGGCTAAGACGGATCCGGACGGTCTGCCGTCGGAGATCGAGGGTCTCGACAAACGGCCTGAAGCGGACAATCTCGTCGGAATATATGCGGCACTCGCAAACGTCGAAAAGCAGGCCGTTCTGCGCGATTTCGGCGGATCGCAGTTCTCGACCTTCAAGAAGGCGCTTGCCGATCTTGCCGTGTCGCGCCTGACGCCCGTCAACGCGGAGATGCGCCGTCTCGTCGCAGACCCGGCCGAGATCGACCGCATTCTCAAATCGGGTGCAGAAAGAGCGCGTGCGATCGCTGATCCGATCATCGCGGAAACACGCCGGCTCGTCGGGTTCATCGGCTGAACAGCGGCTCGACGTCGCTTGTCACATCCTGCGAAACTGTGCGACACTGACATCATGCCTTCGACAAAACGCAGATCGTTCGAGCAAGGCCATCACCGCAAGTTCCTGGTCATCGCTGATGACAGCAAGGAAGTGGAAGCGGCGCTGTTTTTCGCTGCCAGCAGATGTCTTCGCGCGGGCGGCATCATCCAGATGCTGTACGTCATCGAACCGGCGTCGCAGCTCTGGGGCGGCCTCAAGCAGGTGCAGCTCGAAGAAGAGACCAACAAGGCCAAGGCGCTGTTCCGGCTGTTCCGGCGCAAGCTCAACAACGAGGGCTTCGACGGCGTCGTAACCGAGGAAGTCATCCTCGAGGGCAAGAAGACCGAAAACATCGTCAAGCAGATCGGTACGGACGAAGACATTGCGCTGCTGGTGCTCGGCGCCTCGACTGACACGAAGGGGCCGGGACCGCTCGTGTCGGCGCTGGCCGCAGGCTCGACGGCCGGAAAGTTTCCGATCCCCATCACGATCGTTCCGGGCGACCTGACACTCGACGACATCAAGGCCCTGGCCTGACGACGCGGTGCCACACTGCAGGGCGACCGCCCCCGCGCCAACCGGACCGGTCCGGTCTTGCCCGAGGACAATCCGTCGGAGTCCTTGAACTCCTGAGCAGCCTGAATTAGAATAATTCCAAAATGAGCTGGTCAGGCGCGCGGCCACAGGGTTGCAGATGCCCATGACACGGAGCACGAGATGTTCATCCAGACCGAAGTCACTCCCAATCCGGCAACGCTGAAGTTCATTCCTGGCCGTTCGGTGCTCGGCGACGGGACCGCCGACTACCGCTCGCCGGACGAAGCGGTCGTCTCTCCGCTGGCCGGGCGGCTGTTCGAGATCGATGGCGTCAAGGGCGTCTTTCTCGGCGGGGATTTCATCTCCGTGACCAAGGGCAGTGTGGAATGGCAACACATCAAGCCGGCCATCCTCGGTGCGATCATGGACCACTACCTCTCCGGACAACCGGTCGTCGAAGGGGAGGAGGGCGAGGCCGCCAACGCCGGGCACTACGACCCGAAGGACGAGGAAACCGTCAAAACTATCAAGGAACTGCTGGAAACGCGGGTGCGCCCGGCGGTTGCCCACGACGGCGGCGACATCGTGTTCCACGGCTTCCGTGACGGGGTCGTGTCACTCCACATGCGGGGCGCCTGCGCGGGCTGCCCGAGTTCGACGGCTACGCTCAGGGGTGGGATCGAAAACCTGCTCAAGCACTTCTGCCCCGAAGTCCGCGAAGTGGTCGCCGTCTGAGCTCGAAGTTCCGATTTCGGGATTGCAGAAATCCGGAAGCCCGCCAAAGGCGGGCTTTCTCATTCAGCCGAGCGCGACTGCCCGGCTGGAGCCGGATCAGCTTCGACGGATCGAGGAAAATCGTCTAAAGGGATGGATCGCCTGCGAGGGCCGAAGCCCCGGAGACCCATGCGCATTCTCGCCTTCGATACCAGCTTCGACGCCGTTTCCGCGGCGGCAGGCGTGCGCGAGGAGTCCGGCACGTGGCGGGTGTCGGAACGATTCGAGGCGATCGGCAAGGGACACGCGGAAAAGCTTCTGCCGATGGTGCGCGAGGTCATGGCGGAAGCAGGCCTCGATTATGCGCATCTCGACCGGATCGCCGTGACGAACGGGCCGGGAGGCTTCACCGGTCTCAGGGCCGGATTGGCGGCAGCGCGGGGGCTGGCGCTGGCTGCCGGCAAGCCGCTCGTCGCGGTCGGGTCGCTCGAATTGCTGGCTCTTTCGTTCGCAGCGCGCCGCGAGGCTGTGACATCGCACGACGATGCGCCGCTCGTGATCGCGATGGATGCGCGAAAAGGCGAGGTTTTCGTGCAGATTTTCCACTCGCCGCGCCGCGTCGAGGCGACGGGCCGTGCCGCACTCGTCGGCGTGGGCGAGGTTGTCGGGATGTTGCCTGCCGGGCCAGTTACGATCGCAGGCAGTGGCGCGGACGCGGTCGCCGATGCAGCCGGTCGACGGGAAGGGCTCCGCGTCGTCACCGCGCTTTCAGCACATGCGCGCGATCTCATCGGCGTTGCCGAGCGCCTCGCGCCCACAGGGCCGGTCGCGCCCATCTATATCCGGCCACCCGACGCAAAGCCGCAGATGTCGGCGTCGATTGCAAGGAGCGCATCATGAGCAGTGGCGAGCAAGGTGGGAAGCGCGACGGGCGACACGTCAGCATGCTGTGGGCGACGGTGGAGAACGCGGACGAGCTCGCGCAATGCCATGCCGGGCTCTTCACCGACACCTGGAGCACGGAGAGTTTCCAGCAATTGCTGGCGCATCCCGGCTCGACCGCGCTGATCGCGAGGTACGGAAACCCGCAGCAGACGGTCGGGTTCATCGTCGGGCAGCTCGCAGCCGACGAGGCCGAGATCCTGACGTTCGGTGTCGCGAAGGACTGGCAGCGCCACGGCGTCGGGCGACGGCTGATCGAAGGGCTCAAGCGCGCCGCCGAGCGGGGCGAGGCGAAGCGGCTGTTTCTCGAAGTTGCCGACGATAACATTCCGGCGCTCGTTCTCTACAGCCGCATGGGCTTCAAGGAAGTCGGACGGCGCAAGGCCTACTACAAGCGCGAGGGCGGTGCCGCCGACGCCCTGGTGCTCGCCCTCCCGCTCTGACCGCCGCTCTGGCGTCTTCAGTCAACCGAGGTAGGTGTTCCTCCTCAGTGCGATGGCCGGGTCCCGTCTGATCGCTTTACGGCAGGTGTCATCGACTGTAGAAAGGTTCGGGTTGTTGCAATGCAGCATGGCTGTTAACCTGACGTTGACGTTGTTGCGACCGCGGCGAAGAGGCCGATGTTCGACGGTCCGGCGGTAACCGGAAAAGAACCCGGTCGAGGCATAGGTAGGACAGCGCGAGTTTCAGACCGGTATGGGGGCGGGACATGCCGACCGATCAGCCTCAGAACAAGAAGGTCTTTCTCAAGACCTACGGCTGCCAGATGAACGTCTACGACAGCGAACGCATGTCGGAGGCGCTCTCTCGCGACGGCTATGGCGCAACCGAAAACATCGCGGATGCCGACCTCGTCATTCTCAACACCTGCCACATCCGCGAACGGGCGGCGGAGAAGGTTTATTCCGAACTCGGCAGGATCCGGGATCTGAAAGCCGAGCGGGCGAGCCTCGGCAAGTCGACCACGGTCACGATCGCAGG
>DAOMWV010000033.1:0-19014 GCA_035436725.1 Hyphomicrobiaceae bacterium | reverse complement strand
GAGCCGCCGCCGAAGTCGACGCCGCCACCATAGCCGCCCTGACCGCCCTCACCGAAGCCGCCGCCGCCGGCGCGCCCATCGAGCATAGTGAGCTGACCGTTGTAGGCCTGCAGAACGACTTCGGTCGAATACTTCTCGACGCCCGACTGATCGGTCCATTTCCGTGTCTGAAGCTGGCCCTCGATGTAGAGCTTCGCGCCTTTCTTGACGTATTGCTCGACCACCTTGCAGAGACCCTCGTTGAAGATCACGACCCGGTGCCACTCGGTCTTTTCCTTGCGCTCGCCGGTATTGCGGTCCCGCCACGTCTCGCTTGTCGCGATGGACAGGTTGGCGATCGGCTTGCCGTCGTTCGTCCGGCGAATTTCCGGGTCACGCCCGACGTTGCCGACCAGGATGACCTTGTTGACTGATCCTGCCATGGCCTCTGTCCTTTCCGTGTCGTGCCGGGCACCAGATCGCCCTGAACCTGCCGCCAGACCCTGGCGATCACGCCCTCGCGTCCCTGCGTCGTCCCGGCCCTCGTGTGGGGCTAACCCATTCCGGCTCGCTGAACGAGCGCCGCCGGGTCCAAAGATCGCACCTATCCACCGGAATCAGCTACCCGGCGGGCGGCGACGTTCGACAATCGTTCTACTATGGCGGCGCCCCGCGCGCAACGACCCCGCCATCGCCGGCTTCACCCGCTGACGGAGAACCCGCCGTCGACCGGAATTGCCGTGCCGGTGACAAAAGCAGACGCCGGCGACGCGAGAAACACCGCGATCCCGCCGAAATCCTCCGGCACACCCCAGCGGCCGGATGGCGTCCTCTGCAGGACGCGCTCATTGAGCCCGGGAACGTCGACACGCGCCCTCTTGGTCAGATCCGTATCGATCCAGCCCGGCAGGATGGCATTCACCTGGATGTTGTCCTTGGCCCAAGCGACCGCGAGCCCCTTCGTCATCTGCACGATTCCGCCCTTGGACGCGGCATATGGTGTTGAGAACGACGCGCCGAAGATCGACATCATCGACCCCGTATTGATGATCTTGCCGCCCCCCCGCGCCTTCATGGCAGGATAGCAGGCCTGCGCCATCAGGAATGCGCCATCGAGATTGATGCCGAGGATCTCGCGCCACTCCGCGAAAGAGTATTCCTGCGGCTGCTTGCGGATGTTGATCCCGGCGTTGTTGACGAGGATATCGACGCCGCCGAACGCCTTCTGCGTTGCCGCAACCGACGCGGCGCACGATTTCTCGTCGACGACATCGACTTCGACCGACCCGACCGGCTTGCCGAATCTTTCGAGGGCAGACGCCGCTGCGGCATTCTTTGCCGCGTTCCGCCCTGCGATCATCACGGATGCACCGGCAGCCGCGAGCCCCTCGGCCATGCCGAGCCCGATACCGCCGTTGCCCCCAGTGACCAACGCTACCTTGCCGCTGAGATCGAATGTCGACACGATATCCTCCACTGAACCAGGAACCGGCGGCAGGATGACGAAGCCAGCCCACCCCGACAAGACCGACAGAAAAAGAAAAGAGCCCGGAAAACCGGGCTCTGGCATGCGTTTCGTGCGTTGAACCGGGCCAGCCTGTCTCAGGAATGGCACCGCGCACCGAGATACTGGTTGAGGAGGCCGTTATACCGGTCGGCGACCGCCTGCGTGGCAGGATCGACTTTCCCACGGCTCGCACGCTCAACCTTCGACTGCGCACCCTGCGCATCCATCCGGCTGAGTTCGGCGCGGAGCGACTGGCACGTCGCACCTGGCGGCAGCGGACGCGCTCCAGGATCACCCCCGCTGGAACCACCGCTCTCGCAACCAGCGAGACCGACCGCCACACCAGCGACCACAATAAATCCGAAAGCCTTCATGCGTCCCGCAACCATCCCCGACCTCGTCCTGCCTCATATCCGGCGCGCCGAGCCATCAGGCCCACCGCAAATCCTGCGAATCCTAACGCCCGCCAAACTACACGACATCGCCGCGTCCGCAATTGTGACGCGGCCACCCTCAGCCGTGCGGTGCCATAACTTCTGCCACTTCCGTCAGCACAACTGACGATCAACCGACGACTGTGGCAATTATGTGCGCCGCCCACGCATCTGCAGCCTGCGCCGCCCGACCGACTTTGGACGCGCACGAACTGATCGCCGTCACTGCTTTGCTGTCGTCGCGGCCTTGGACGTTGCAGCCTTCGCTGTGGTCACGGCCGCAGTCTCTGCCGTCGTCGCAGGCGCCGCTGCTTTCGGTGCAACCACAGTCACTCCAGAAGCGCCCGGTTGTGCTGTCGCACTGACCGCCGGCGCCACAGCAGCCGTCCTCGGAGCAGTGACCCCGCACTTTGCGATGTACTCGGCGTTCGCCTTGTTGAGCTGTGCCTGCTGCTGCAACGCGTTACGCTTTACCACTGCCGTCGCGCTCTTGCCCTCGGCTACTTTTTCTAGCCGGCCGACGGTTCCCTCGGTCTTGATCTGCTCGATCTGCTGCGCGAGCGTCGCGCATTGCGGGTCGATGCTTGCTGTCTTCACCGCCGGCTGAGCCGCTGGTGTGATCGAGCCAGTTTCCATAAAGCCCCCGTCCGCCGCACAGCCAGCCAGGCCGGCGCCGCAGATGATGGCCGCAAGGAGCGAAGAGCTGCGCGTGAACGAACCCTTGGTCGCTGTCATGACGTCCTCTCGAAGTGTCTGAACGCAGCACAGCACGGAATCGGTAGTCTCGACGCGACGTTAGGCGTCCCAACCTTCGGCTCGCAACATCATGGAGCGCTTTCACCACCCATGGCCGGCGTGCGCTGGTCGACTTTGTGTGGAAAACCCCGGAATGTCACACCCGGCCTACCCTTTCGACTCTTATGCGAACTGCTCGTCGCGGAGGGCGGTGAGAAACTCTTCCGTCAGCGGGAACCCGGCGGCGTCCCCGATCACAGCCTCGACATCGCAGAGCGGACAGACCGCGCTCTGCCCCTGCTCTCCTTCGATCCAGTCCTCGACATCCTGTGCGTCGAAGACCTCGAGACAGTGAAAGCACCCGCACTGGTCGGACGCCTTGACTTCGTCTTCGTTGTTGATTGCGTGCTTGAGAGCGGACTTGATCTGGGCGCGGGAGATCATGCGGGCCTCCGGAAAAGATGCGTCGGCTCCTTAACGGCATCTGTCGCATTCCGCAACGCCGCCGAGAGCACGCGATCCGGCAAAAAAAACCTATGTTTGCCTCGCGCAAAGAAAAAGTCCGGCATCGGAAGCGAAACACGCCAATGCCGGACCCTTGATCGATGCGCCGGAGAAGCAAGACGAGCACCAGCGCCCGCCTACATTGCACCTGTGGTCTTAAAGTCGCGTAAATCGTGAACCGACGACCTGTGAACTCCAGGAACGGCAGCCATTCCGCGACCCACTGTCAGGAGCCTCGTTCCTGCATGCCCTTCGGCCCCCGCGCGATTGCGGCGATGCCCGTACGGCTCACCTCGACGAGACCGAGACCGGTCATGATGGAAATGAATTGTTCGATCTTCGGCGTCCGGCCCGTCATTTCGAAGACGAAATGTTCGGTCGACGCGTCGATCACCCGCGCCTTGAAGATCTCCGCGAGTCGCAGCGCCTCGATACGCTTGTCTCCGGTCCCGGCAACTTTAATGAGCGCAAGCTCCCGTTCGAGCGGGTCGCTTTCCGCCGTCAGGTCGCTCACGCTGTGCACCGGCACGAGCCGTTCGAGCTGATGTTTTATCTGCTCGATCACCGCCGGCGTCCCCCGCGTCACGATCGTGAACCGCGACAGGTGCTTCGAGTGCTCCGTCTCCGACACGGTGAGACTGTCGATGTTGTAGCCACGCCCGGAGAAGAGCCCCGCGATACGCGACAGCACGCCCGGCTCGTTGTCCACCAGAACGGAAATGGTCCTGCTCTCGAGCTGCTGGGCCTTGTCATCGAGGAAGTAAGCCGACCCCGTACCTTTTTTGCTCGTCATGGTCTCACGCGAAATCCCGTTCTAAGTCCAGAATGCCGTTTGTTCGTCACGCCCCGGTCCGAGGATAGGCCTCGACCGCTACGTGTCCTTCTTCGTAGCCGGCGAGATCCCATGACCGTGGCTCCGCCAACGCGTCCGAGCGCCACGCCCGGAACGCCGGATGATCCATCACGGCGATCATGTACGCACGCGTCGCATCCGAAACCGGAAGCTGATAGGTCTCGAACCGCGTAACCACCGGCGCGTACATCGCATCCGCCGCCGAGAACTGACCGTAGAGAAACGGCCCGCCATTGCCCGCCCCGAAGCGCGACCGCGCCTCCGCCCAGATCGCCTCTATACGCGCCACGTTCGCCATCACGTCCGCGCCGTAGGCCTTCGACGCGAACTTCTTGGCGAGATTCATCGGGCAGTTCTGCCTGAGCGCCATGAAGCCCGCGTGCATCTCGTTACTGATCGCGCGCGCATGTGCCCGCGCCGCCGACGTCTTGGGCCACACGCCCTTGTCCGGAAACCTTTCCGCAAGGTACTCGATGATCGCGAGACTCTCCCATACGACGATCTCGCCATCGATGAGCGCCGGCACCTTCCCCGACGGAGAATGCGCGAGGATGCGCGGCCCCGAATCCGTTTGCCGCAGAGGGATGACCACCTCTTCGAACGGAATTCCGAGCGCACGCATGGCGAGCCATGGCCGCATCGACCATGACGAATAGAGTTTGTTGGCGATGACGAGTTTCATGTCGTTTCCCACCTGGTCAGTCCGTGCGCGCTGCGGTGCGCAGTGCCGCAGCGCACACACGGGACCGTTTGGCTAGTCGCGAGGTCCCGGATCAGCACCGCACCGCTACGCGCTGCAGTGCGTCCGGGATGACAGATTTTGCCCCTCACACCAGCATCTTGCCTTCCTTGCCGATGGCCTTGTCGATCTCCTCGGGCGAGATGTCCTCCCCGAACAGCATGTCGTTGTGCGCCTTGCCGGACGGGATCATCGGGAAGCAGTTGGCGAGGTTCGCGACGCGGCAGTCGAACAGCACCGGCCGGTCCTTGACCTTGAGCATCTCCTTGATGGCTCCGTCGAGATCGCCAGGCTTCTCGCAGCGAATCCCGACGCCGCCGTAGGCCTCCGCGAGCTTGACGAAATCCGGCAGCGCCTCGGTGTAGCTTTCGCTCATGCGGTTGCCGTGCAACAGCTGCTGCCATTGCCGAACCATGCCCATGTACTGGTTGTTGAGGATGAACACCTTGACCGGCAGTCGGTACTGCACTGCCGTACTCATTTCCTGGATGTTCATGAGGATCGATGCGTCACCGGCGATATCGATCACCTGCGCATTCGGGTGCGCGATCTGCGTTCCTATCGCTGCCGGCAGGCCATAACCCATCGTCCCGAGACCGCCCGACGTCATCCACCGGTTCGGCTCCTCGAAGTGGAAGAACTGCGCCGCCCACATCTGGTGCTGGCCGACCTCGGTCGTGATGTATGTGTCGAGGTTCCGCGTTTGCTCGTAGAGCCGTTCGATCGCGTACTGCGGCATGATGTAGTCGGGCGACGGCTTGTAGCGCAGACACTTGAGTGCGCGCCATTTCTCGATCTGCGCCCACCAGCTCTTGAGCGCCGTCTTGTCGGTCGAAAGCCCCTCCATGCGCCATGTCGAGATCATTTGCTCGAGAACGTGTCCGACGTCGCCGACGATCGGGATATCCACCCGCACGTTCTTGTTGATCGACGAGGGATCGATGTCGATGTGGATTTTCCGGCTGTTGGGCGAGAACTTGTCGAGCCGGCCGGTGATCCGGTCGTCGAAGCGAGCCCCGATACACACCATCACGTCGCAATCGTGCATCGCCATGTTGGCTTCGGCCGTGCCGTGCATGCCGAGCATCCCGAGCCACGCCTTGCCGGACGCCGGATAGGCGCCGAGTCCCATCAGTGTCGACGTGATCGGAAAATCGGTCAGCTTCTGCAGGTCCCGCAGCAGTTTCGACGCTTTCGGCCCTGAATTGATGACCCCGCCACCCGTGTAAAGGATCGGTCGCTTGGCCCCTGCCATGAGCCGCACGGCTGCCTCGACCGCGGTTTTGTCGCCGTCCTTCCGCGGTTGATACGTCTTGTGCTTCACGTCGCGCGGGCCTGTGTAGACACCCGAGCTGAACTGCACGTCCTTCGGAATGTCGACGACGACAGGCCCCGGCCGGCCCGACTGCGCCACATAAAACGCTTCGTGCAGGATTCGCGCGAGATCGTTCACGTCCTTGACCAGCCAGTTGTGCTTCGTGCACGGCCGCGTGATGCCGACCGTGTCGCATTCCTGGAACGCGTCGTTGCCGATCAGATGCGTCGGCACCTGCCCCGTGAGGCACACGATCGGGATGCTGTCGAGCAACGCGTCTGTCAGACCCGTCACCGCATTCGTGGCCCCCGGCCCTGACGTGACCAGCACCACGCCGACCTTCCCGGTCGAGCGCGCATATCCTTCGGCCGCATGCACTGCGCCGCCTTCCTGACGGACCAGGATGTGCTTGACCTTTTCCTGCTGAAAGATCTCGTCGTAGATCGGCAGCACCGCCCCGCCGGGGTAGCCGAAGACGAATTCGACCCCTTGATCGGCCAGCGCCTTCAGGACGATCTCCGCCCCGGTCATCGTACGAGCCATATCGGCCTCCACGTCATACATTCACACCCGTCGCCCGAACCCGAGCCCGTGACAGGCAACCGGCGTGGGGCTTAGGGAGATCCGAGCAAAGAATCAATGAATGAGTCGTCACAGCCCAGATTTCGTTCCGAATATTTCAATTGAACATTATTCCATGAAATCATAAATCGTTTCAGCCAAGTCATCTGCCGCTTGGCGAACTGCCGCGTCTCCGTCTTGGACAGCGTCACAGCATCGGCCAGGGTGATTTCACCGGCGAGCTGCCGGGCCAGCGGGACGACGCCCAGCGCGCCCCACACGGGCCTGTCGCGTGGTATTCCGGCCCCCACGAACCGATCGATCTCATCGAGGGCGCCAGCCGACATCATGGCATCGAACCGGTCGTCGCAACGCCGGTTGAGCACCTCCCGATCCGGCATCACCACCAACCGCACCGCTCCCCCGGGCCCGACGACAGGTTGCCCCGGAGCCGCCTGCCAGTCGACGATCGACCGCCCTGTCGCCTCGAAAACTTCGAGCGCGCGTGTCAGTCTCTGGCGGTCTGTCGGCCTGAGGCGCGCGGCGGCTGCAGGATCCCGCGTTTCGAGCATGGCATGAAGCTCCGGCGCCGGAACTTCACCTGCAACCCCACGCCAGTGCGTCCGGATCTCCTCCGGAATATCGGGGATCGGCGACAACCCGTCCGTCAGGGCCCGGAAATAAAGGCCGGTGCCGCCGACAATGATCGGCACCAGGCCATCGGTCTCGGCGGCATCGATCTCCCGGCCCGCCTCCTCGGCAAATCGTTGCGCCGAATAGCCGTCCCGCCCCGCCACATGGCCGTAGAGCCGATGCGGAACTTCCGCCATCTCCGACGCACTTGGCCGGGCAGTGATCAGCGACAGTTCGCGATAGACCTGCATGCTGTCGGCATTGATGATCACACCACCGACCCGTCGCGTGATCGCGAGTGCCAGCGCGGACTTGCCGGAGGCGGTCGGACCTGCAATGAGGATCGGGCGTCTGGAGGGGGGCGGCATGCGCCTTCTTAGCCGACCCGCCCCACGTGCTGCAAAGAGCAAAAAACGAGACGATCATGCCCGAGACTTACGCTGCGGCCCTGATCCTGACGGCCGCCCCGGGATCGAACGCTCTCGGACCTGAGACGCTTGCCGTCGCGCGCACATGCCTCGCCCGTTACGACATCATCGGCGATCGCACCCTCGCGACCGGCGAAGCCCACGAATTCCTGGTCGTCATCCCCGAGACGACGGATCTTGCTGCCATCCGGCGCGCCCTCGCGTCCGGCCTCGCCACGCCTGCCGTCGACGTCAACATCATCCCGAACGACATCACCTGGACGCGGCGCAAACTCCTTGTCGCCGACATGGAAAGCACGATCATCGAGCAGGAGATGCTCGACGAACTCGGCGACTTCATCGGCAAGCGCGCAGAGATCGAGGACATCACGGCCCGTGCCATGCGGGGCGAGCTGGATTTCGAGGGCGCGCTGAAATCGCGCGTATCGCTGCTCGCAGGCCTCCCCGAGACAGTCCTAGACGACGTCGCCCGCCGTATCACCTACATGCCGGGAGCAGCCGCACTCGTCACCACGATGAAAGCGAACGGCGCCTACTGCGCGCTGGTGTCAGGTGGTTTCACCGTCTTCACCGGCCGCGTCGCAGCCCGCCTCGGTTTCGACGAGCACCGCGCCAACGTCCTCGAAACAGCCGACGGTCGCCTGACAGGAACGGTTCGCAGCCCAATCCTCGGCCGCCAGGCCAAGCTCGACGCCTTGAACGAGCTGACGACGAAACTCGGCCTCTTCCCCCAGCAGACGCTCGCCGTAGGCGACGGCGCCAACGATCTCGCCATGATCGGTGCGGCCGGCCTCGGCGTCGCCTTCCGCGCCAAGCCGAAAGTGCGCGATGAAGCCGCAAGCCTCGACAATGGCGCCGTCGTCACCAATGGCGACCTGACCGCACTGCTCCACTTGCAGGGCTACGCCCGCTCTGATTTCAGATCGGCCTGAAAGTTGTAGAGCCGCGCCGGATTGTCTGTGAGCACGCGCCGGAACAATCCCGCGTCCTCTCCGCACCAGCGCCACAAGGCATTGAGCGCCATGGCATCGTCGATGTCCTGCGCCGGAACGAACGCACCCGGCGGTGTCCCAGGCGGACGCTCGCCAGGATGCGGCCAGTCCGTCCCCCATACGCAGCGATCCCGATTGGCCGCCAGCAATGTCCGAGCCAGCGGATCGACGTCGCGCCAGTCCGCCTTCGACGCAACCCGGTACCCCGCCGACAACTTGACCCACATCCGCCCCGACGAAACGAGCCCCGAGAGCGTCTGAAATCCGGGCTGGTTCAAACCCGCAGCCGCCTTCGCGCCACCAAAGTGATCGGCAACGACCGGCACACCGAGCGCTTCGATGTCCCTTGCGAGGCTGTCGATGATCGCGAGAGTCGTGAAGATCTGCACGTGCCAGCCGAGCCGGGCGACGCGCCCGGCGGCCCGCTTCAGCATTTCGCGTGCTTGTCCGGCGTCGCTGACCCCTCCCGACGACAGGTTCAGCCGGACGCCGACGACGCCGCGCTCCGCCATCGCGGCGAGTTCGGCATCACCGATCGTCGCCGGATCAATCACTGCGACGACGCGCGCCCGTTCGAGCCCGATCCGACCCGCCGCATCTATCGAAACGCGATTGTCGGTACCATACGGACTGGGATGAACGATGACGACCCGCTCGACACCGAGGCTGCGGTGCAAGGCACCGAGCTCGTCGACACTGGCATCCGGCGGCGTATAGCCCCGACCTTCCCAGTAGGGATACTCGGACGCTGGCCCGAAGACGTGCGTATGACAGTCGCACGCACCGCGCGGCATGGTGAAGGAAGCGGCACGCGCGTCGTCAGATGCCATCGAACTCACCTTTGTGCCGCTCATTTGAACTCGTGCAGCCGGTATCGAGACTGGACAAAACAACAGTTTTGACGCAAGGGGAACAAAACACGTCTCAGCGCTCACGCCCGATCCGACACGTCCAATGCGCAAACTCCTGCTGCTGCGCCACGCCAAGGCGGAAATCGGCAGCCTCGCCATTCCCGACATCGACCGCCAGCTCATGCCTCGTGGCCGCAAGGCTGCAAGTCGCATGGCCCGCTATATCGCCGACGAGTGCCTGACGCCGGACTACGTGATCTGTTCCTCGGCCGCCCGAACCCGGGAGACGCTGTCCCTGATAAAGCCGGTGCTCTGGCCGCAAGGCATCCCCGATACCGCGTTGGCATTCGAGCCCCTGATCTACGAAGCACCCTACGAACGCATTCTGCATGTCATCCACCGCGCGCCCAACAACGCTAAAACCCTGATGGTCGTCGGCCACAATCCCGGCCTCGAAGATCTCGTCGACGCGCTGATGATGACCGCCGACAAGGACGCCGAGCAGAAGCTCCGCGCCAAGTATCCGACCTGCGCCCTGGCGGTGCTGACTTTTCCCGTGTCCCTCTGGGAGGACGTGATCGAGCAGGGTGGCCACCTGGAGCGCTTCGTGACGCCCCGCGCCCTCGCCGACTGATCAAAGATCCGCCGCCGTCGTCCGCCGGACCGTGACGCCCGGCCGCGTCTTCACGTCTGGCTGAAGTTTCGTGCCGATGCCGGCACCCTTCGGCACCGTGATCATGCCACTTTCGATGGGCGGCAACTCCGTGACGAACCGGTGATACCAGCCGCGATAGAACGCACGCACGATCTCCTGCACCCAGCAGTTTCTGGTATTGAGCGCAAGATGCGTCGAAACCGTGAGCGCGACAGGTCCGGTGCAGTCGTGGAACGCGACCGGCGTCTGGTGTGGCTCGGCCATGACGGCGATTTTCTTCGCCTCCGAAACGCCCCCGCACCACGTCACGTCCATGATCACCATGGAAAGCGCCTCGAGTTCGATGAGATGGCGGAAGTCCGCTCGCCCGCCACGCGTTTCGCCGACCGCAATCGGTGACCGCGTCGCCCGCGCCACCTCTCCGATCGAATGCATGTGTTCCATGAAGACGGGATCTTCGACCCACATGGGACGATACTGCTCCAGCGCCTGCGCAATCTTGATGGCCTGCGGCCTGCTCCACAGCGAGTGCAGTTCGTAGGCGACCTCCATCCGGTCCCCGACAGCACGCCGGATCTTGTCGAAGGGCTCCAGCCCCTTCTTGAGATCGTCATGCGAGATCCAGTAACCGTCGCTCGCCTCCGCCGCATAGTCGAGCGGCCAGATTTTCATCGCGTCGATCCCCTCCTCGAGCAGCGAATGCGCCAGTTCGTCCGCTCGATTGAGGAACGCATCGAGGTCTTCGTACTCGCCCTTCTTGCCATCGAGACCGAAATTGTAGGTCCCCTGCGTCGCCCGGGTCTGGACGTAGGAATAGCCGGCGCATGTGTTGTAGACCTTGATGCGATCGCGAACCCGCCCACCCAGCAGATCACACAGCGGCATGTTCGCTGCCTGCCCGAGAATGTCCCAGAGCGCGATGTCCACCGCTGAACGGCCGCGCATCTCCGCACTCGCACCGGCAAAACCAATATATCCGGTCAGATGCGCCTGATGCTTCTCGATGGCGCGCGGGTCCTTTCCGATCAGATACGGCGCGATGAGGCCATGGATATGACCCTCCGCTGCCGCAGGGCCATAGAAGGTCTCGCCGAAGCCGACCAGACCTTCGTCCGTCACCACTTGGACCCACAGGATGTTCGGGAACTCGTCGGACCTGATGGTCTCGATCGCCGTGACTTTCATGACCGGACCTCAATCCACATAAGTGACCTTGTCGGAGGCGAGCAGCGCCCGCATGCTGTCGAGCGTCACCAGCTTCTCGCGCTTGATGCGCCCCTGGACCTCGGCCTCCATGCGCCGGATCTCTTCGAGGTGAGCGAGAATATGATCGAGCTGCCCCTGCGGGATGACGACGACGCCGTCCCTGTCTCCGATCACCACGTCGCCGGGCTCGATCCGCACGCCACCCGCCACGATCGGCAGCCCGACCTTGCCCGGGCCATTCTTGACACAGGAGTTCGGCGTGATGCCGCGCGCGAACACCGGCAGGCCGACCGGCTCGATCCCGTCGAGGTCGCGCACCATGCCGTCGACCACGATGGCACGCACGCCCGCATGCTTCGCCATCAGCGTCACATTGTCGCCGACCACTGCCGTACGCGCGAACCCGTCAGACGCCGCGATCAGCACGTCACCGGGCTTCGCGAACGCGAGTGCCGCGACGATGGCGAGATTGTCGTCCGCAAAACTCTCACAAGGCAGTGCGATCCCCGCGAATGCCGCGACCTTGGGATCCACAGGCTTGATCGCAGCATCGAGCCCACCGCGGCCGTACATGGCATCTGTCATGTGGCCCGTTTGTGCCCCGACGAGTTTGTCGACACGGGCAAGATCGGGACGCGGGAAGTCGCGGCGGATCGTGAGCAGCGGAGGATCCTTCAGCATGGCGTGTTCTCCCTTGGATGCCGAATTTTTTTGTTTGACCTCAGGTCCCGCCAAGCCTAGCCACGACAGGCTCTTTCGTGCCCCTTGATTTCCACAGCCCTGCCCCTCCAAACCGCAACGTCTTGCCGATCGCGTGTCGCTCTATCTTCCCATCGCCCAGATTTCCATGGATCTGAGCCTCCTCATCGGGCTCGGGCTCGGCGTGGGCATACTGTCGGGCATGTTCGGCATTGGCGGAGGTTTCATCCTGACGCCCATGCTCATTTTCCTCGGCGTGCCCCCAGCCATCGCCGTCGGCACGGGCGCGAGCCAGGTCGTGGCCTCGTCCGTATCCGGCGCTCTGGGTAACTGGAAGCGCGGTAACGTCGACGTCCAGCTCGGCCTCGTCCTCCTCGCTGGTGGCCTCTTCGGATCGAGCCTCGGGATACGACTTCAGCAATGGCTCGCCGCCGCTGGCCAGCTCGAAGTCTTCACCGCGTCGATATACGTGATCATGCTCGGCCTCGTCGGCGGCCTCATGCTGACCGAGAGCGTGCGTACGCTCGCCGGCGCAACGCCCGAAGGCAAGACCGACACCGGCGGCACGCCACGACTCGATCGCCTGCCGTTCAAGCGCCGTTTCCCGGTCGCAAGGCTCTACACGAGCGTCATACCGCCACTTGCATCCGGAACCCTGGTCGGTCTCCTCACGGCGATCATGGGCGTCGGCGGAGGCTTTCTCCTCGTGCCCCTGCTGATCTACGTGATCCGCGTGCCGACGAAGATCGCTCTTGGCACGTCCGGCTTCCAGATCGTCTTCCTCACCGCTTACACGACCGTTCTTCAGGCCGTCTCGAACCATTCGGTGGACATCTTCCTCGCAGCTCCTCTCATCGCAGGCGGCGTGATCGGCGCGCAGATCGGTGTGCGTATCGGCGAACGCCTGAGCGGCGCCCATCTCCGTCTCCTGCTGGCGCTCCTGGTCCTCACCGTCGCCGTCCGCATGGGCTACGACCTGACGGTTCAGCCCGCAGAACTCTTCAATCTGCAGAACATTAATCCCTGAACGACAACGCCCCGCCGTGGCCGGCGGGGCGCTGGGTCGGATCGCAATGGATCGCAATCAGTCCTTGGCGCGCTCGATATAGGAGCCGTCGGCAGTCATGACGACGACGCGCGTGCCGCTTTCGATGTGCGGCGGCACCATGATCCGCGCACCATTCGACAGCTTCGCCGGCTTGAAGGACGACGATGCCGTTTGTCCCTTCACCACCGGATCGGCCTCGACGATCTCGAGTGTCACCTTCTGAGGCAGTTCGATCGAAACCGGATTGCCGTCGAATGACATGATCGAACAGCGCATGTTCTCCTGCAGCCAGACCGCCTGCTCTCCGATTACGTCCTTGGAAACGGAAATCTGCTCGAACGTCTCCGGCTCCATGAAATTGAAGCCCATCTCGTCTTCGTAGAGATAGTCGTAGTATTTCTCGTCGAGATAGACGCGCTCGACGTTTTCCGTCGTCCGGTAGCTCTTGACGATCTTCACGCCGTCGGAGATGCGCCGCATGTCGATGTGCGTGGTCGGCGTACCCTTGCCCGGACGGATGCTCTCCGCCTTCATGACGGTGCAGAGCTCCCCGTCGATGTCGAGGACGTTACCCTTGCGGACTTCACTTGCAATTACCTTCACCACGCGCGTCGTCTCCGTCTCGTCCGGCCAGCCTTCGGCCGCAGAATAACCACCAGGGGCCGTTGCCCGAGCCCCGGCCCCATGGATCGTTTGAGTTGCCGCTTCATACCCGGTTCGCCCGAAAAGTCCAAGCCGGACGACACCGCCCCTTGATCGGACCGCCCACCCGTGCTTGGGGAGGCGTGAAGGAGCCGGAAATGCCCGAAAAAACACCGTTCTGGAGGCCGTCCTGCCACGCAGACCGGCGCCCCCTGCTCATCGCCCGCAACCGCATCCGGTCCCGCATCCGCGCCTGGTTCGAGGCCGAGGGCTTCACCGAGGTCGACACCGCCTGCCTCCAGATCTCCCCGGGCAACGAGACGCACCTCCACGCCTTCGAAACCAGTTACGAATCCGAAACAGGCCGCCGGTCGCCCCTCTACCTCCACACGTCCCCCGAATTCGCGATGAAGAAGCTGCTCGCCGCCGGCGAAACGCGCATCTTCAATTTCGCGCCCTGCTTCCGGAATGCGGAACTGAGCCGCCTCCATGCCCCCGAATTCACGATGCTCGAATGGTATCGTGTCGGAGCGCGTTACGAGACGCTGATGGATGATTGCGCCACGATCGCCCGCATTGCGGCCGACGTAACAGGCCGATCGAACTGGACGAACGGCGACCTTGCTTGCGACGCAACCGCCGCACCGCAGACGACCACCGTCTCCGCCGCCTTCGCGAAGCACGCCGGCATCGATCTCGATGCGTGCAGCCGGGATGGCATACCTGACATTGAAGCTATGAAGCGTGCGAGCGTACGCGCAGGACTCCGTGTCAGCGCCGATGACACCTGGTCCGATCTTTTCTCCCGCGCGCTCGCCGAGCGGATCGAACCTCGCCTCGGCCACGGCTCTGTCGAGATGTTGACGGAGTACCCGGCCCACGAAGCCGCCCTCGCCCGCCTCGTGCCCGGTCGCCGCGACGTTGCAGAGCGGTTCGAGATGTATATCGCCGGTGTCGAGATCGCGAATGGCTTCGGCGAATTGACCGATGCCGCAGAACAGCGCCGCCGCCTCGAGGCCGAAATGGATGAAAAGCAGCGCATCTACGGCCGCCGCTACCCGATCGACGAGGATTTTCTGGCCGCACTTGCGACAATGCCGGACGCGAGCGGCTGCGCCCTCGGCTTCGATCGCCTCGTCATGCTCGCCACCGGCGCGCCGTCCGTCGCATCGGTACAATGGGCACCCGTCACATATGCATCGGGTTAACATCGTACCGTCAGAGCCACATCGCCGAGCCAGGACAGCGATCCGACCAGAAAAGCGCCGCACCCATGCAGAACGGACCACCGACCTTCCAGCTTCGCGCCATGCAGGTCTCGGAAACCCTCGACCTCAAAGGCCTCGAGCGCGAGGACGCTTTTTCCAAGACCCCGCTGAGCTTTCGCGTCGGCAAGTCGGGGATGGCGGTCCTTTTCCGCTTTGGCGCCGCCGTCTTCGTCGACATGACACCGATCGAGGAGGACGAGTTGCTGCGCGGACTTCAAGCCCGCATGCTCAATCCGCTGGAAACTCGCGAAATCGAAACCCTGGTCGCAACTGTCGGCGGCGACGAGGACAGGATGACGCCTCAGGGCACCGTCCAGGTTCGCACCCGTGATATTCCCCGCCTGCTCCTGATCGCGGAAGCCCTCGCCGTCTCCGTCGCTCTCGCCTACGACGAACGCCGCGTCGCCCATGCGTTCGACCGTCTCGCCCCGATCGGCACGACCCTCTCCACCGGCCGCCTGCCCGGTGGCGAGCGCGGCCAGCTCCTGAAGGAAATCGGCGAAGCCCTTATCGTCCAGCAGCGTCTCGCGAGCCGCGTCGATCTCGACGACAAGCCGGACGTTCTCTGGGACAAACCCGACCTCGAACGCTTCTGGGCCAAGCTGGTCGACGAGTACGACCTCGCCTCGCGCGATCGTGCCATCGAACGCAAGCTGTCCGCCATCAAGGAAACGACCCAGACAATCACCGATCTGATGACAACGCGGACCTCACATCGTCTCGAGTGGTATATCATCGCGCTCATCGCCTTCGAAATCGTCCTGACCCTCTGGGACAAGTTCCGGCCGACATGACCGCCACCCGACCACCCAAGACACTGCGCACCCTCGACCAGCTCGTCGTCGCGGGCCTCCTGGACGCCGGCACGGCAGTCGGGCTTCAGGCCGTGGCCGATCGCTACGCCATTGCCGTGACCGGTCCGATGGCGGATCTCGCGGCGACCGCGCCCGATGGTCCTGTCGCGCGTCAGTTCGTACCCGATCGACGCGAGCTAGATCACCGCCCAGGAGAAGATGTCGATCCCATCGGCGACGGCCGGCACGAGAAGGTACCCGGACTCGTGCATCGTTACCCAGACCGCGTATTGATGAAGCTCACGTACACCTGTCCGGTCTATTGCCGTTTCTGCTTCCGCCGCGAAATGGTCGGCAAACCCGCGGGCCAGTTGATCGACGACGATGCGATCGGCCGCATGATCGACTATGTCGCCGCGCACCCGGAAATCTTCGAGATCATTTTGACAGGCGGCGATCCCCTGGTGCTCTCCGAGCGCCGTATTGCCTCCGTGACCGCGAAACTGTCGGCCATCCCCCACGTGGCGGCCTTGCGCTGGCACACCCGTGTGCCCGTCGTGGCGCCCGATCGCATCACCCCCGCCATGGTCGCCGCGCTACGATCATCATCGAAAGCGGTCTACATCGGCATTCATACCAACCACGCCGACGAACTGACCGGCGACGCTCGCGCCGCTATCGCGCGCATGGCGGATGCCGGTCTCGCGCTTCTCAGCCAGACGGTCCTGCTGAAAGGTATCAACGACGACGCTGCCACACTCGACCGGCTGTTCCGCGCCCTCGTCGCGCTGCGCGTGCGTCCGTATTATCTCCACCACGCCGATCTCGCGCCGGGCACGGCGCATTTCCGTACCACCATCGAGACGGGGCAGGCGATCATGCGCGAGTTGCGCGGCCGCCTGTCCGGCATCGCGCAACCGACGTACGTCCTCGACATTCCCGGCGGCGTCGCCAAGGTTCCGGTCGGGCCATCCTGGCTCGACGGCGGCACCGTGACGGCGCCCGACGGCACGTGCCACGACATCGCCGTCTCGCGCGGCTGAAGACGCTTACGCCTTCCCGACCGCCTTTTTCGCGGCGTCCGCAACAGCCTTCGCGGTAATCCCGAAATGTTCATAGAGCTTGGCCGCCGGCCCCGATGCGCCGAAGCCGGACATGCCGACGAAGGCATCACCGTCACGCAGGTAGCGGTCCCAGCTCTGCTGCATCGCCGCCTCGACGATGATACGCGGCGCCCCACCGAGAACCTCGTCCCGATACGCTTTCGCCTGCGCCGCGAACAGCTCGAGCGAGGGCACTGAAACCACCGCGGCGCCGATCCCGACCGCTTCGAGCGCAGCCCGCGCTTCAACTGCGAGCGACACTTCGCTCCCGCTCGCGATCAGCGTGACATCTCGCTTCGTCCCGGCTGTCGCGAGAACATAGCCGCCCTTCCGCGAAAGGTTTTCCTTCGCATCCGACCGCAGTGTCGGCAGACCCTGACGCGTCAGCGCGAGCACCGATGGCTTGTCCGCCGTCGTCAACGCGATCTCCCAGCACTCTGCGACTTCGACTGCATCCGCCGGCCTGAACACGAGTGTATTCGGAATGACGCGGAGTGCAGCAAGATGCTCGACCGGCTGATGCGTCGGACCGTCTTCGCCGAGCCCGATGCTGTCGTGCGTCATGACGTAGATGACGCGCTGCCCCATCAGCGCCGAAAGCCGGATCGACGGGCGGCAATAGTCGGTGAAAACGAGGAACGTCGCGCCATAAGGAACGATACCGCCGTGCAGCGCCATGCCGTTCATCGCCGCCGCCATCCCGTGTTCACGCACGCCATAATGCATGTAGTTCGCCTTGAAGTCCGAAGGCGACACCGGCGTGTGATGCTTTGTCTTCGTACCGTTCGAGCCGGTGAGATCCGCCGATCCCCCGATCAGTTGCGGCACCACCGGCATGAGCGCTTCGAGAACCTTCTGCGACGACTGCCGCGTGGCGAGCTTGGCCTTGTCCGCGATGAACGCCGACGCCGTCGCACGCGCGGTCTCCGCGATCTTCGTCGCGATCGCAGACGTCACGGGATCTGTCAGCAGTGATCGGTCGATCTTGGCAGCGCGCGCTTCCCAGGCCTTGCGCGCATCCGCACCTTTGCGCCCCGCCGCGCGCCATGCCGCCAGCACATCGGCCGGAATCTCGAACGACCCGTGCGGCCAGCCGAGCTTCTCTTTCGTCAGCTTGATCTCGTCCGGCCCCAGCGGTTCGCCATGCGCCGACGCCTTGCCCGCCTTGTTCGGCGACCCGAAGCCGATCGTCGTCTTGCACGCGATCATCGACGGCCGGTCCGACGAGTACGCGCGCGAGAGTGCCGCTCGGATGGCGGCCGGATCATGACCATCGATCCGCTCGGCCCGCCACCCCGACGCCTCGAAGCGCCTGATCTGGTCCTCCGACGTCGCCATCGAGGTCGCACCGTCGATGGAAATCGAATTGTCGTCGAACAGCACGATCAGTTTGGAAAGTTTGAGATGCCCCGCGAGCGAGATCGCCTCCTGGCTGATCCCTTCCATGAGGCAGCCGTCACCGGCGATCACATACGTCCGGTGGTCGACGATATCGGTCCCATGACGGGCCGCGAGCAGCTTCTCTGCAATCGCGAAACCGACAGCGTTGGCGATACCCTGGCCGAGGGGTCCTGTCGTCGTCTCGATACCTGCGGCGTGGCCGTATTCGGGATGGCCCGCGGTCTTCGCGCCGAGCTGACGGAAATCCTTGAGGTCCTGCAGTTCCATGCCCGGGTATCCGGTCAGGTACAGCAGCCCGTAGAGCAGCATCGAGCCGTGCCCCGCCGACAGGACGAACCGATCGCGATCTGGCCAGTCCGGCTGCGCCGCGTCATACTTCATGACATCGCGGAACAGCACACTCGCCACGTCCGCCATGCCCATCGGCATTCCAGGATGACCCGAGTTGGCCGCCTGTACGCCGTCCATCGCCAGCGCCCTGAGCGCGTTCGCTAGATCCTTGTCCGTCACTGAAGCGCTCATTCCGCGGTCCTTCCGTTCTCACGCGGGCTGCCCGGCCGGAGCCCCCCTTGCTGTTCGCCCCGTGATTAGCGGGGTTGCGCGCGACCGTCCACCGCGCCGGAGGTAACTCTCCACCGCACATTGCAGGGGTGCACGACTTTTACTG
>DAOMWV010000032.1:0-19087 GCA_035436725.1 Hyphomicrobiaceae bacterium | reverse complement strand
GGAGGAGAAGCGCGCCGAGCGCGCCGTGGGGAGGACGTGGTTGGATCCGGAAACGTAGTCGCCGATGACCTCGGGCGTGTGAGCGCCGAGAAAGATCGCTCCCGCGTTGCGGATGCGGGCGGCCAGCGCGTCGGGATCGGCGGTTGCGATTTCGAGGTGTTCGGCGGCAATGCGATCGGCGATGGGAATGGCGGCTTCGAAGTCGTCGAAGAGGATGACAGCGCCAAAGGTTTCCCAGCTCTGGGCGGCGATGTTGCCGCGGGGAAGATCCGTCAGCTGTCGCGCGACGGCGCGTCTTACCGCGTCGCCGAAGGTCGCGTCGTCGGTGATAAGGATGGACTGTGCGGAGGCGTCGTGTTCGGCTTGGGCAAGCAGGTCGGCGGCGATCCATTCCGGATCGTTGTTGCTGTCGGCGATGATCAGCACTTCAGAGGGGCCGGCGATGCTGTCGATGCCGACCGTGCCGAAGACCTGGCGCTTTGCGGCAGCGACGTAGGCATTGCCGGGTCCGACGATCTTGGCCACGGGGCGTATCGTCGCTGTTCCGTAGGCAAGGGCCGCGATCGCCTGCGCTCCGCCGATGCGATAGATCTCTTCGACGCCGGCGAGATGTGCCGCAGCGAGAACGAGCGGGTTGAGTTCGCCGCGCGGGCTCGGCACGACCATGGCGATACGGGGAACTCCGGCGACGCGCGCCGGGATCGCATTCATCAGCACGGAACTGGGATAGCTCGCGAGGCCGCCGGGGACGTAGAGACCGACGCTTTCGACGGCGGTCCAGCGGCTGCCGAGTTCGGCACCGGTAGCGTCGACGTACCGGTCGTCCGCCGGCAATTGCCGGCGATGGTGGGAGGCGATGCGGTCGGCCGCGAATTCGAGAGCGGCGTGGATGTCGCGATCACAGGCAGCTACGGCCGCGTCTATTTCAGCCCTGGTCACACGGATGCGGCCGCCGGAGACGTCGAGATGATCGAACTGCCTGGTGTAGCCCACGAGGGCTGCGTCGCCGCTGGCGCGGACGTCCGCGATGATCTGGCGGACCGCCGTGTCGACGTCCGGGGACGCCTCGCGCTTCGAGGCGAGGAAGGCATCGAACCGGCTCGGGAAATCAGGGCTTCTGCTGTCGAGCGTGATCGCCATCGTTCGTTCCGTTCGGCTCCGGCGGCGCCGGGCGTTCCACCGTCTATATCGCGCGGGGTTCGAGTTCAACCGTCGTGGCCGTCTCGAGAGTGGCACGGGGACGGCCGTGCGGCGTGTCAGACACTGGATTTGTCGGGATGGGACGGGCGGCGCTGCGCCTGCCAAGCCTGGCCCAGGTCTTCCAGAACGATTTCGATGCATTCGACGTCGAGCTGGATCGAAGCGTTGGCCGCGCAAACGATGGTCAGCGTACCGGACGGGGGTGCTTTTTCGTCAGGTTGGAACTCGATCGTCAACAGCGACAGGATCGTCGACTTGGCCGCGCGGTTGAAGCCGGTGCTTCGGACGCGCAAAACCCGGTCGATGCGGAGCGCGGCACGGCGGCGCTCGCCTGCGTCTGCCGAAGTTCCCGCGCCTTCCCAGGCATAGCGGTTGAGCAGGGTGACGAGGCGCTTTCCTGCCGGCGAGTAGTCTATGTCGGAGACGCCGAAAACGGCGTCCTGCAAATGAGCCGCGATGACGGGAACGTCGTCCGGTTCGAGTGCGATGATCTTGAGGCGCTGCATGCTTGACGACCACGCACATGAGCAGGAGGTTTTGGTCGGTGATAGCGGCCGGAAGCGTGTTCTGCAATGGGTCGTGATGCGGAGTCCGAGGCCGGATCGTGCCCTGGTTCTGCCGGCTACGCGGCCGACTGGCGGCGTTGCGACAGAATTATCGGCGGGGAGGAGGCCCGGTCGCGGTTGCGGTCGTCGCGACCGGACGGGGCGGGATCTGCATCGTCGTGTGAGCCGTCTTCGCCGGAGGCGCCTTCGCTGCCGAACGGAAGGCGGGCGAGTACGGGAACACCGGCTATGGCTTCGAAATCACGTGTCGAGCGCACGCGCGGCTCGAGCATCTCGGCACCCGCCACGAGGCCGGCCGACAGCAGCAGGGCACCGACGAGACCCGCAAGGATGTATTTCAGCCTCGATGTCAGCGGGAATTCGGGATCTTTCGGGGCGTCGATGACGCGAATGCGTTCGGGGGCGCGCAGGACCTGGATCGACGACTGAGGGTTGGAGGTGGTCGGAAAACGGCGGGCGTAGCTCTCATAGAGCTGACGGGCCTCGCTCACGTCGCGTTCGAGACGGCGCAGCTGGCCCTCCGGCGTGCGCGGGTCTTCCGCGGCGGACTGATCGGCAGCCATGACGGCACGGTTCGATGCAATGGTGCGCTCGATCTCGATCTTGCGCGCGAGCTGGGCTTCGATGCGGCGAAGGTTCACGAGGCGGGTGCGGATCTCATCCGTTGCGCGGGACGCTGTCGGGCCGCGACGTTCGGACGCGGCGAGGTCGGCACCCGCCGCCTCGATGGCGGCTGCGACCGAACGGGCGGTCAGGGTTTCGGATGCGAGCCCAACCGCTGCGGCCAGATTGGTGATATCGCCAGATGTCGCCGCAAGTTCGCTGGCGAGGCGTTCGTTGGTGGCCGTCAGCGCTGTGGCGCGCTGTTTGGCTGCTGCAATGGCTGCAAGCGTGCGGTCGTCGAGTTGCGACCTGAAGCGCTCCAGTGCCTTTTCGGCCGTGGCCAGTTCCTCGCGGCGACGTTCGAGAAGGACCTGGGTCGCGGTAACCGTGTCCTGGTCGGGCGACAGCATGCTTTCGAGAAAGCGCGACGTGACTGCTTCGAGCTTCTTGCCAAGTCCTTTCGGATTGGAGCCCTTGAGCTGAAACTCCAGGAAATCCGAGCCGATCATTTCAAAAGACAGCTGCTGGTCCAGTTCTTTCAAAACGAGCGCGATCTGGCGAGGATCGGTTGGCATCCTGTCACCGAGGATGTCGCGCATGGCGTTGCCGAGGACGCGATCGCTCTTGAGAAGTGCTTGAAGTCCGGGTGCGCGATCGCGGATGCGCTCGTTCGTCACCTGGGACTTGATCAGTGGATTATCGGCGCCTTGCTCCTGCATCACGAGCAATGCCCGGGCCGCATACTGGCGCGGCAGGACGTAGGCCAGGAGCGTCGTGAACGTCATCACGAGGATCAACGGCACCACGATCAGCCGGCGACGGCGCCAGGCGACCTCGAGGACGTACTTAATGGCGTCGCTGGTGATGTCTTTCACTGTGTCATTCCCTGTCGAACTTCGGGCGCATGCCTTCAAGGCGCTGTAGGACAGCCGATTCCGGTGTTCTCTTGCATTTCTCTTGCCGTTTTTGAGCCGGGCGGTCGAATTTACGTGGTGTTTCGGTTAACCGTCAGCGGCTCTCCCGAACGACCAGACGAAGTATCCTGTCGCGGATCGCAGAAGCTGACGACGTCGCCAATTTCGATTGGTCCTCGAACGGCCGGTTTGCATCCGACCGCAGTTCGCCGACCAGTGACCGCGCAGCCGCGGACTGCTGTCGGGACAGCCAGACGAGCCAGCGCTGGTCGACGATACCTTCGGCCATCTCCAGAAGGGCGCGGTGGATATCCGGCGTCTCGGGGCAGACGGTCGTCGAAGGGTAAAGAACCTGGAAATCGGCTTCGCGTCCGTCCAGTGGATCGAACGGGTCGGCCGTCGGCATGCGCGCGTGCCACTGGACGTAGCGGGTGGCTGCCGTTGCCCACAGCCAGTAGCCGGCGGTGAAACGGGGGCGAAACGTATTGTAGTACCAGATTTCCTTACCCGCGCGGGTCAGGCGGGCGATGTTTCCGGCATCCATGCCGAAGGCAGAGTTGACGATCAGCGTATCGAAGAGGGGCACGAAGGTTTCGTCGGATGGCGTGTTGAGATGTCCGCCGAGACGGGCCGAGGGCGCGAACGCCCTCAGTGCCTTGATCCAGTCGGCGAGATGGCCCGCGCCCTGGTCGGGATTGGAGGGTTCGTCGGCGACGCTCCACAGTGGCGGCGGCAATCCGCTTCCGCGCGTCACGGCTTCGAGGCGGGCCACGGTTTTCGCGGCACGTTCCGGTCCCTGGCTTTCGAGGAGGGCGTGCAATGGATTATAGACGAGCCAGCCCGCCGCCACGCCTTCCGTGGCGGCGCGGCGCATATCGGTGGCGAAGAGACCGAGGTCGGTGCGGTCGAGACCGGTCACGGGTGGTGCCGTATTCGTCATGCCGAATGCGCGAAACAGTTCGAGGTCGCATTTGACCTGCTGGTCGCGCTCGACGGCGAGACCGGCGAAGTAGGTCAGGTGCGGGGCGCGTGCGTGATAAAAGCCGGCTGGCTTTTCTGGTGCCGGGAGATCGACCGGCAGCACGGAAACGTCGAGCGGGATGTGCTGGCTGCGTTTGCCATCGCCTATGGCGACGTGTCCGGTATAGCGACCGGAGCGGGTCGCAGGTGGCGCATCGATCCAGATCTCGTAGGTGCGGGCCTCGCCCGCGCGCAGCGGCAGACGCTCGATATCGGCGCGGAGGAAGTTGTCGGTCAGGCGCAGCGTGGTGTCGTCACGTTCGAGGCGTTTGCTGCCGGCCCAGAGGCGTGCGCCAAGTGGCGGGCCAGCAGACGGACGCTCAAGGGAGATGCTCACGCGCGGCTTTTCAATTCCAATCTTGGTCGTGACGGCGAGCCGGGCACGCGCACCAGTGCCGGGGGTGACGGTCAGGCCGATGGGAGCGGGTTGCGAGGCGCCAGCCTTTGTAAGGTCGAGAGTGACGGCGGTCGCCGTCCTGTCGGTCTCGTCGGTCAGGCGGACGACGGGATATCTGTTGCGGTACCACTCGGCCCGCCGCGCCTCGACTGCCATTTGTCCCGGGCTGTCCCCGGATGAAGCAGCGCTGGCGAGTGGTTCGATCAGGACCGCCGAAAGAAAGTACGACGCAGGATCGGAACCGGAGAGTTCTATCGTGACGTTGCCCGCCGTCGCATCGATGTCGAGGTGGCGGCGATGTCCGCGATGGCGGCCATAGGCGGTCCAGGCATCGTCGGTCGTGGTGTGCTCGCGGTCCCTGCCGGCGAGATAGCGGGCCGCGATCCAGTCGTCCGCGGTCGCTTTGACAACCCGGAGGTCTCGGCCGTTGACGGTGATGCGGCGATCGAGTTCGCGGGGCAGGTCTTCCCATTCGCCGGGATCTTCGCTCCAGACGGTGACGCGCACGCGGCCTTTGGGAGCAGGCAACGCAAGGGTTTTCACGCCGCGCAATCCGTTGGCGACGATGGGGTCGGGGGCCGGTCGCCGGACGACGTCGATGCGGCCGCGTGACTGGAGCTTCGTGTCACCGGGAGCGATGCGTTCGAAGCCGGCGATCAAGGGGGCATCGGCAGCGCCGAGCGAGTAGCCCTTGGCACCCGGTGGCAGAACAATCCCCTTTTCGATGGCGAATTTCGTCAGCATCACATCGGCAGCGTCTTTCCAGACGAAGACGAACATGCGCTGCACGTTCTGGTGGTCGAGGATGCGGCCGCTCGGTGTCTTGAGCCCCTTGAGGCCGAACGTCATGCGGAATGGGCCGGGCGGGAGCATGCGCTCGTCGTTGTAGCGGCTCGCATAGGACGTCGACTTGTCGTCGTCGATGCGGAGGGCGACCGCGGCGGGTTTCGAGCCTGTTACAGTTCCTTCGAGGACGAGTTCGTCATCGTCGGCGAAGGCGACGGCTGACGGCGGCTCGAATGTGCGCGGCAGGCGGCCGGTCGGGAAGTCGCGCGGCGCGGCGACTGCAGCTGCTTTCGGTCGTGGTGGCGGCGCTGTGACGCGAGGAGCGGGCGGCGCCGGTCGAGTGTCGGACTTTTCTGCGATGTCGAAGCGCGAGACGGCGGCGGCTCCGTCGCCGTGGACGAAGAGGATCACACGCGTTATTGCGCCGGGGTCGAGCGGCCTGCCGTTGGTGGCCCGCAGTCGCGATGTTTCAATGCGCCATGAGAACGGGCCTGGCTGGACGACGCGCTCGTCGTTCATGCGGGAGCCGTAGTCTTTCGTTGCGGTATCGTCGACACGCAAGACGAGTGTCACGGGGGCTGTGCCGGCCACGGCGCCGTCGATGCGGATGACTTTTCCGCCGGGTATGGAGACCGGTGCGGGCGGCTCGAACGCGATGGGCAATGGTCCGGTCGAAAACGCGGACGGAGCAGGTTCAGTGCCGGTCGTAACGGGGGCAGGTGCCGCGCTCTGTGATGCTGCAGCTTCGACAGCGTTGCGACCGGAGGCGAGGGCGAAGCGCGATACGGTCGCGGCACCTTCGCCGTGGACAAAAAAGATGACCCTCGTGATGGCGCCCACGTCGAGCGGTCGGCCGTTGGTCGCGCGCAGCTGTGATGTCGGAATGCGGATCGAGAACGGTCCCGGTGGCAGCCGGCGCTCATCGTTCATGCGTGTGGCGTAGTCCTTCGAGGCCGTGTCGTCGATGCGCAGGACGATGGTCGCCGGTGTGGAACCCGTGACGGTCCCTTCGACGACGATGGTGTCGTCGGCCGGAAGTGCCACGGCGGCCGGTGGTTCGAAGGCGATCGGCAATGGTCCCTTGCCGAAGTCCGCGGCGGCTTTCGTCGCGACCAGAGACAGAGCGACGGCGAGGAAGCCGAGTACGAGGGAGATCTTCCGGTGCATGGCGGGCCTATGCCGCGAGCCGCTCGGGCGCGAGGCTCCGGTGGAGTTCGGCGAGATTGCGGCCGATGATGCGCCAGTCGTAGGTCCGGGCGACGAGGTCGCAGGCGTCGGCGGCGATGCGGCTTGCGCGCTCCCGATCGCGGCGCAGCGCTGTCACGGCTTCGAGCATTTCGACGGAAGTGTCGGCAATCAGCAAATGCTTGCCGTTGGTGCCGGCGAGGCCCTCGGCCCCGAGTGTCGTCGAAATCACGGGAAGGCCGGCGGCCATCGCCTCTAGGATCTTGAGACGCGTGCCGCCGCCGACGCGCAACGGCACGAGGGCTGCGACCGCATCGGAGTAGTATGGCAAGACGTCAGGTACGGAACCGGTGACCTCGATACCGTCGATTGCTTTTAGGGCGAGCACGTCACTGTCGGGATTGCGGCCGACGATCCGGAAGGCGAGATCGGGATGGCATTTGCGGATCGAGGGCCAGGCGGTCGCGGCGAACGACAGGACGGCGTCCTTGTTGGCGTGATAGTCCATCGAGCCGACGAAGAGCAGTGATCCGGCGGCAGCGTTCTGGCCGGCAGCCTTGAAACGTGCGGCATCGACACCGTTTTCGACGACCTCGACGCGAAGGCGGGGATGCTGCTTCCGCAGGATGTCACGTTCGCGAGCCGAGCAGACGAGGAGCACGTCGGTTTCTGCGAGCTGGCGATCCTCGGCGGCGCGCAGTTTCGACGCCGTCATGCGAGCATAGAGCCGCTTCGGCGCGGAGGTGATGTGATCGGCGTGCCGCTGCATCAATTCGCTTTCGATGTTGTGCCAGTCGGTCACGATGCGCGGACGGGAGGGGGCAGCGCGGAGGGCAGGCATGTAGGCTGCGAGGCAGATGGTTTCGACCTGTACGGTATCGAACGACTTGCGCTCGAGAAGTGCAGCAAGCGCAGCGGTCATGGCGGGTGTCGTATATTTCAGCACCGTGGCAGGGGCGCGGGTCAGGAGCCCTCTGGCGAGTGTCGAGGCCGAGTAACTGCCCGCGTGGGGCACGGTTATGATTTCCTCGAAGGGTTCGGCGAGATTTTGCGGGCATGGTGACGCGTCGTCGGTGTAGCAGAGATACGTGACCTGTCCACGACGGGCGAGTTCGGAGGCGAGGTGGAAGTCGCGCAGCTTTCCGCCCGTGTCGAGTGGCCAGAACTGACGCGGAGAAATGACGAGCGTGCGCAAGGGATGTTCCGAGTGATCTGGGACGGCGCGGGTCATGCGGCGGCCGTGGTTTCAGGTGAGGCGGCGGACGCGGATGGCGCTCCGTCGTTCGCAAGTGATCGAATGACGCGAGCGGGAACACCGCCTGCGAGCGTGAAGGGCGGGATGTCGTTCGTGACGACCGAGCCGGCAGCGACGATGGAGCCGCGTCCGATGGTGACGCCGCGCATGACGCGCACGCCGGTCGCAAGCCAGACGTCGTCCTCGAGGACGATGTCGCCGATCTGGTCGTCGGTGTCGGGTTCGCCGCGCGCGCGCGCCGCAGCATCGGTCGGATGGCCTGGATAGCCCGCGAGATGGACGAAGGCGGCAAGCCGGACGTTGTTGCCTATGACGATGCGGCGGCCGACCGAGAGAACGCCGCCCCAGCCGATGTCGCAGTTGTCCCCGATGACGAGTTCGGGCGTCGGGATCGTCGACGGACGACCCGAGATGTCGAGGAGGCCGCCAACGCGGCAGTCGGCGCCGATGCGGATCCTGACGTTGCCCTGTATCATGGGAAAGCCGTCATAGAGAAACAGGCGTGGCGCCGGTGCTTCGAGACGCGACTGGAACAGGGGCGTGAACCAGAGGACGCGTTTCGCGTTTGAAATACCCGACGCTGCCGCGCGATGGAAGGCATAGAGCCCGCTATGGAATCCAGGGATGACGGGCATGGACCAGCCGCGTGCGGCGCGTACTGTTCGCAAGACGATCCTTGCGGCGGGTGACTCGCCCGCCTTGATGCGGCGGCGGAGGTCGGCGATCATTTCGGCCAGCGATGGCATCGTGCTCAGCCTCCTCGTCGTGTGTCAGGAGAGGGCCGGCTTCGCATTCCGAGCCGCCTCGAGGGGTTCTTTTCGGCGCGTGCGTTGACGATGGCCGGCGCGGGACGGTTACGGGGTATCGCCAATTCGCGAGCCGCTGCGGTCGGTCGGGTACGCAGGGGTGTCGGCGGGCGCGCGGCCTGCAAGCGGTCTGCGGTACCGAGCTTGCCGGTTGCGGTGGCTTCCTGCCGTGACGTGACACGATTGAGTGCGACGGTGAGGGCAATGAGGACATAGAGCGGCCAGGTGAATGCCTGGGTCAGGAAGGTGCCGGCGACCGCGAAACTCGCCAATCCGGCGACCATCGCCAGTGCTGTCGCCTGCAGTATTGGATCAGCGTTGGTCTTTATTGTCCGGTCCAGCGCGTTCAACGCCGACCGGAATGTTGCAACGAACATGGCGAGAAACACGATGATGCCGGGCAGGCCCATCTCACCGACGACCTGAAACCAGGTGGAATGGACTGCCTTGTCGCGATTGCCCCATTCGGGAGTGTATTGATAGAAGGCGTCGACGAAGCCGTTGATGCCGACACCGGTGAGCGGGCGCGCGATCATCATGTTGACGGCTGCGTGCCATGCGATCAGACGTCCACGGGCGCTCTCGTCGATCCCTGCTTCGCTCAGTTCTGCTGCTCCTCCGGATGTCCGACTGGAAAGTCCCATGGCGACCGCGAGGACGAAGGCGGCGCCGACACACAGTGCGATGACGACCGTCCGGGACTTGATTTTGCGCAGGCCCAGGATGCCGAAAACCGTGATCATGCCGAGCAGGCCACCACGGCTTTGCGTGAAAATGATCGCGGGCATGGTGGTGGCGCAACCAACGAGGCCAAGGAGACGGTCGAAAAGGGACGTCCGGTTGACCAGCAGGGCCATGGCGAAGGCCAGGGGGAACAGCAGGATCAGTGCGAGATCATTCGGATCGGCGAGCGTCGACAAGTTCCGGAGCGGATCGTTCCAGTAGTCATGGCCTTCGACAGGCGGAGGCCGCGCTATCGATACGCGCGTGCCCTCGACAAGACTGAAGCCATAGATCTTGTTGTAGATCGCGACGCAGGCAAGGAGCGCCCCGGAGACGGCGAGCAGGCGGGCGACTGTTCTGAAATCGCTGGTCGAATTCATGAGCCAGGCGACGGCAACGGTGACGACGACGATCTTCCAATAGATCTCGCTTACAAAAACCCAGGACCATTGGCGGTTCTTGGCGAGGATGACACCAAACAGGATGAGGGCGACGAGAACCGCGAGCCATTTGAGTGGCGTCTGCCAATCGGGCTTGATCGATCCGAAAACAGCAGTGTGCAGGCCGAGACTGGCAAGCATCATGATGCCGAGCGCCTGCGGTATCGATAGCGGCTCCAGGATGGGGTAGGCCTCATGGAGGCGAAAGAAACTGAAAGCGATGAAGAGGGTGCAGACGAGGACGGGGCTCCGGACACACGCGAGCACGGCGAGCGGCGCGAAGCAGGCGGTGACAATGGCGACCGGGGAGGGGTAGATCGCTGCGGCAATCAACGCCACGGCCGTCAGCAGCGCGGTGAGCGTCGCCGTCGTGATCGAGGTGCCGATGCCTGGTGCCGTTGCGTTCATTTCGTTGCGCGATCGGGCGCGGTCTCCTTGGCTTTCCTGAGCGTCCCGGCGTCGTCCGCCGCTCGGCTATCCTTGCTGCATCTCAGGCCGCGTCTTGCGCTTCGCGACCTTTGTTTCCTGATCCGAACCTATCGGCCAGTGCGCCGATGCTGCGTCGACCCGAGCGCAGGATGTCGGCGAAGCCGGACAGTTCGGCCTCGAATTCGATTTCGGTATGGTTCTCGTTGTCGAGCAGCCGTGGCAGCAGATGCAGAGGTGTGCCGGGCCAGGCGAGGCCCTGTACCGTCGTCGTCGTACTCGCAAGTCCGATGCCAGAGCAATGCGACGCTGCCTCGGCGGAGGCCCGTCCGCTCGGATAACAGAAGTGCCGGAAGTCGTGCGGCGGTTTCGACAGGATTTCGGACAGTGTCTCCCGATTGAGGCGGATTTCCTCGGCGATGGCGGTGCGGCTCATGTCGTGGATGGTGTGATTATGAGTATGCAACTCGATCGAGAGGCCATCACGGTGCGCTCGGCGTAATTCGGATGGCGTCATATAGTGAAACGCGCGGTCTGCTACGTAGGGCCCGAGCTCGATGCCGACGAGGGTTGCGAAGCGCTCGGCGTCGGCGCGCCGCTCGGCCCGGGGGGCTGTCACGTCCGTCGCGCGCCGGTAGCTGGTTTCGAGTTCGTCCTTTGCGGCAGTGGTCGGCCTGGATTGCAGTTCCGCGATCGAGCGCAGATAGCGTGCCATGACATGAGGTATCGCGTCGCCCGAGAGGAGATTGGCCGTGTCGCAATAGAGTGTGGCGGGAAGCTCGTGTTGCTTCAGGACCGGGAGCATGTGCGCGAAAGTGCCGTACCAGCCGTCGTCGATGGTGATGACGACCGCATTCGGCGGTGGAGCCCGGCCGGTGGTGAGACAATCGATTGCGTCGTCGAGCGATATGACGGGGTAACCCCAATGGCGGAGCAACCGCATACGCTTCGCAAATGCCGCGGGGCGCATGAACATGGCATCGCCGGTGAAGCCGTCGCGGCCGAGCCAGATGCCGTGGTAGCAGAGGATGCGGATGGCGCGCGCCGATCGGCGCCGGGCGAGGTCGAAGAGACCTGCCCGTCTGGCCCTTTCGAGAAGCCTGATCTTGCGCGCTTTCATTCCTCAGGTGTCCCGAAGGCAGATGCAGATGGCAGGGTGACGGGCAGAGGGCCGCGCACGTGCACGTCCGGCGCCGACTTTACTTCATGCTGACGACGACCATGTCGCCGGGACGCAGGAGCGAATAGCGATCTGCCGGGATCGAGCGTGAGCCGTTTCGGCTCTGACGAACTATTTCGTAGGTGACGGTTTCGCGCACCTCACCGCCCGCGGTGGCGAACTGTGACTTCTCGGTGGCGGCGCCGAAGCTCTTGATCTCTAGATCAAGCTGGGCGCTGTCGCGTTCAAGTTTCAGGAGTTCGGTATCGATTTCGGCACGGCGCTTCTGGCGGGCGTCGGCGAGTTCGCGCTCGAGGCCGACGAGAGTGCTGTTGGCGCGGGCCGCGGACACGCCCACGGAGGCTAGGCGCTCGTCGATATCGGCGAGCTTCAACTGTTCTTCGTGCATCTTGTCGTTGCGCAGCAGGCCGCGGTCGAACAGCTGCTTCATGCGGGTGAACTGTTCACGCCGGAACTCGAGCTGTTCGAGCAGGCGCTTCCTCTGCCCGTTCATGCTCTCCATTTCCTGACGCGTCAGGGCGATGGCCCGCTCCAGGCCGGCGATCTGAGCGTCACTGGCGCTTCTGCGGCTCTCGAACAGGGTCCTCTGCGACGCGATGAGCTCTTCAGCCTGCTTTTTGCCGACACGGGCGATCAGGCGATCGGGAACGGAAATGGTCGCAGCTCCGGAGCGCTCGGCTTCGAGGCGCGCTATCTGCGCCAGGATGCGCTTCTGGTCGTCGACAGCGCGCTGGATACGCAACGTGACATTGTCTGAGGCACCGCCAGCCGTGCGGAAGTCGCCGCCGGCAATCGTTATCGCTTGAAGAACGGTAAGGCCGGGCTTCCACGGAGCGGTGCCGGGGCGGCTCACGTATCCGGAGACGAAGACCGGGCGATACTCGGCGATCTCGACCGTGACAAAGGCTTCCCGTCCGGTGACGCGCGCTATGCGCTGTGCCAGATCACGTTCGAGGTCGGAGGGTTCCATGCGCGCCACCGAGACGCGTCCAATAACGGGTACGGAAATCGTCTGGTCGTCGTTGATGCGATAGTCGCCGGACAGTTCCGGCAGGCCCTGGACCTTCACGCCAAGACGCTCCGCGCTCGTGACATCGAGGGCGTCGTCGGATTCGTGCGGGAGAGCGGGCTGTGCGGCGACCTGTGCCGAGATGGTGGCGGAGGCCGACGGCGACGGCTTTTCGATATCGGCCGACCGGCTCGCTACGGTCCCGGTCACGACGGGTGTGATGGTTTCAAGCGGTGCGGGGAGAACGGGAGTGCGCAGTACCGTCTCGCGTGACGGTGGGGATCCAGGGCTTGCGGCAGGGGTGTCGTCACGGTTCAGTCGCCGAGGCGTTTCGGCATCGACGGCTGCGACGCGCACATGCGGCGCGGTACCTTGACGGGCGACGTGTGTGGACACGTCTTTCGAGCCATGTCTCGACTCGGCCTGCAATCCCTGCACCAGCAGGATACCGGCACCGATCGCAAGGGCGAGGCCCTGCCAGCCAACGGTTCTCGAAGTCTTCATCATCGTTACTCGTTCACACTCTGCCTGGCACTGCCGGAAATCCGGGTTCTGAGTTCCGACACGCCTAGGGCGGAATGGTGTCCGCCATTCCACCGCCTGGTGTCGATCGCTTCATTTCGGGCCGGTCAAGTTCCCGAAACGAAGCAAACGCCCGGAGACCACATCATCTCGCGCACTCCATTTCCGTCGTGACGGTCGATCGAGATCGGGCCGGAGCCCGTTGTTTTCGGTGTCGAAGTCTATCCGGCACTCAGTTCACGTGTACGTCGGCATCGAGTTTGCAAGTTCCCGGCCATCGGTCGGTGCCGGATCAGGACGCTCGCACGGTCGTATCGCAACCGTTAATGTCGAAGCCGTCCGAAATGTCTACACAGGCTTTTCAGTACACGAAATTCACGACGAGACCAACATGCATCGGGATGCGCGTACCGGTTGCGGGCGGACCGCTCCGGACACTCGGCCCGATACGACCGGCAGGCCCATGATCTGGCAATTCATAGACAGCAGCGGGGTCGGAGGTGCGGAGCGGCATATCGCCACGATCGCATCCAGTCTCCTGCGGGCCGGGCTCGATGTCAGGGTCGTGCTCTATCAGAGACACGGGACGAATCCCTGGCTCGAGCAGCTCGATACGGAAGGGCTCCCGACGACGATACTCGGCGGCTCCTTCCGGTCTCTTCTCGGTTCACTCAGGGCCCAACGGCCGGCCCTACTTCACACGCACGGTTATAAAGCCGGCATTCTCGGGCGCATTGCCGCCAGGGCCGCCGGCGTCCCGGTCGTTTCCACTTACCATTCCGGCGAGCGCGGACCCTGGCCGGTGGGGCTTTACGACTTCCTCGACGACTGGACGGGAGTTCTCGCTCGGCGCATCGCCGTCAGCCCGGCCATCCAGGCGCGGCTACCACTCACGAGTACACTCATTCCGAGTTACGTGATCGGGCCGCCGGCGCCGCCGTCGGCGGCATTGCCGCGGCGGATCGGGTTCATCGGAAGACTGAGTGAGGAAAAGGGGCCGGACCGGTTCTGCGAGCTTGCTCAGCGGTATCCGGAGATCGGGGAGTGGCACGTTTACGGTGACGGGCCCATGCGGGGACATCTCGAGACGGCGTATGGGCATCTGGTGAGGTTTCACGGGGTCGTCACCGATCTGTCCCCGGTCTGGCCAACGCTCGGGCTTGTCGTGATGCCGTCACGTTTCGAAGGCATCCCGCTGGTCGCTCTAGAGGCGGGCACGCATGGCGTGCCGGTCCTTGCCGCGAACGTCGGTGGGCTTGGTACGATCGTGGATCATGGTCGGACGGGCTGGCTTTACCAGAGCGGTTCAATCGAGGAGGCTGGCGCATACCTTGCCGCTTGGTCCGAGATGGTCGGGGATGGGGGAACGTCGGAACTTCGTCGCGCCTGCTGGCAGGTGATCCGTGACCGGTATTCCGAAGAGCGCTGGCTGCCAGAGATCCTGAACGTCTATCGGGCAGCTGGCTGGACCGATCCATCGGAGCGTGCTAGTGCGGCGCACCATAATCTATTTTCGCAGCAACAGTGATACAGTTGTCTGGCAGTTAAGGATTATTTTGATTTGAGATTGTTGTAGACGGCCTTCCGGTTTTGAGTTGTGAGCAGGAGCAGCATGCTGCGCCGATGCAGTGGAGTGAGTGCAGTTCGATGAGATTCGTGTTCAAGGCACCGCAGCGCTTCGATGCAGATGGTGTGACGGCCAACAGGACCGTCATCGAGCGTCTGGCTAATTCGAACGGCGATGTGATCGTCGACATGGCAGAAGTCGAGTTGATCGACGGCTCCGGGTTCGGCGCGCTCGCGCACATTCACAAGCGTCTGGCGCGTCAGAAGCACAGCGTAACGGTGGTCAATGTCGGAGGACAGCCGCGTGACCTGATGCTTCGGACGGGACTTCTCGACGTGTTGGGGTCGCGTGCCTCGGCCGAAACCTTGATGACGGGCGACTATGTCATCGTGGCGGCGCAGGGGCAGGCCGCCGAGGGCATCGCGACGGACCGGCGTACTGCGGCCTGATCGACGACGACAAAAAAATGCAGAAAGGATCCGCACGGCGCGTGCGGATCCTTTTTGATTTTCAGACTATCGATGCGCGGCGCGGGGCGACCGGCGGTCTCAGTATTTCCACTGCTGCGACTTGGCGACGAGGAAGTCGCGGAAGACCTGAACCTTCTTCGCTGTCTTCAGTTCTTCGGGGAAGACGAAATAGATCTGCATGTTCGGCAAGTCGACTTCGCGCAGAACCGGAACCAGTTCGGGCTCTTCGTCGGTCAGATAGTCCGGGATGAGGCCGATGCCGAGTCCTGCACGGATCGCATACTTCATGGCGACGACTGAGTTGGCGGAAAACTCGGGCACGCGCGGGTCCTTGCCCTCGCGGCCGGCGATCTCGAGCCAGCGAATGGCACTCAGATGCGGCTGGGGTGTGCCGGAGTAGGAAACGATGCGGTGCTTGTCGAGTTGTTCGAGGGACTGAGGGGCGCCGTGCTTCTTGATGTAGTGCGTCGACGCGTAGGCGTGGGTGCGCATCGTGAACAGGGGGCGGCGGATGAGGTCGTTCTGCTGCGGCTGGCTGGTCCAGATGGCGACATCGGCCTCACGCATGGAAATGTCGAGTTGCTCGTCGGCGAGGATGAGGCGGATCCGGATCTCGGGATAGCTTTCCATGAATTCGCGGAGGCGCTGGGTGATCCAGACAGTGCCGAGACCAACCGGCGCGGTGACGCGCAGTTCGCCGGCCGGCTTGGTCGTCGCATCGGTTAGAAGCGTCTCTGCGGTCGACAGCTTGTTGATGATCTCGCTGGCGGTGCGGAACAGCAGATCGCCCTGCTCGGTGAGGACGAGGCCGCGGGCATGGCGGTGAAAGAGCGCGATGCCGAGATCCTTTTCAAGGGCGGAGACCTGGCGGCTGACGGCCGACTGGCTCATGCGGAGGCTGTCTCCGGCATGGGTGAAGCTGCCGGCTTCGGCGGCAGCGTGGAATATTCGAAGCTTGTCCCAGTCCATGATGTCGAGCGTTTCCTTTCGGGGGTTGTGGTCGGGCGTGGCGGACGCCGTGCGTTATTCGCAGTTCTTTTCGTCCGCCGCGCGGGTCTCTGTTTTAGCCGTGGTGGCCGGCGAGAAAGCGTTCGGCTTCCAGTGCCGCCATGCAGCCCATGCCGGCTGCGGTGACGGCCTGGCGGTAAGTGTCGTCCTTGACGTCGCCAGCGGCGAAGACGCCAGGGACGGAGGTTGCGGTGCTGTCGGGGCGAGTGACGAGGTAGCCGCTGTCCTTCATTTCGAGCTGGCCCTTGAACAGCTCGGTCGCGGGCGCGTGGCCGATGGCGACGAAGACACCGTCGACGGGCAGGGTGGAAACCACGCCCGTCTTGACGTCGCGGAGTTTCACGCCTGTCACCTTTTTCGGATCGGCATCGCCGACGATCTCATCGACGACCGCGTTCCAGACGACCTTGATCTTCGGATTGGAGAACAGTCTATCCTGCATGATGCGTTCGGCGCGGAAGCTGTCGCGGCGATGGACGACGGTGACGGTCTTTGCGAAATTCGTCAGGAAGATTGCTTCCTCGACCGCGGTGTTGCCGCCGCCGACGACGACCACGTCCTTGCCCTTGTAGAAGAAGCCGTCGCAGGTCGCGCAGGCGGAAAGGCCGTGGCCCTGGAAGGTCTTTTCGCTGTCGATGCCGAGCCAGCGCGCCTGGGCGCCGGTGCAGATGATAAGAACATCGCAGGTGTACGTGTCGCCGCTGTCACCATCCAGCCGATAGGGTCGCTTCGACAGGTCGACCTTGACGATGTGGTCCATGACGACTTCGGTGCCGACGTGTTCGGCCTGAGCTTTCATTTCCTCCATGAGCCAGGGCCCCTGGATCGCTTTGGCGAAGCCGGGGTAGTTTTCGACGTCGGTGGTGATGGTGAGCTGGCCGCCGGGCTGGATGCCCTGGATGATCATCGGCTTCAGCATGGCGCGGGCGGCATAAATGGCGGCCGTGTAGCCGGCGGGGCCCGATCCCAGAATGATCACCTTGCGATGATGCGTCTCGGCCATTGTCCGTGTCTCTCCCTCGATGGCACTGCGGGTCGGCCGCAGGCATGCCAGCTGTTATTCGGATTGTGCAAGGCACTGGCTCAAAACCGCGATCATGCGGGCAGTTGCGCCGCATTCCGGCTCGAAGCAGGGCCGATGCACTTCCCAGCTATGCGTTTTGCGCATATTGCGACATGCGTGCCACTAGGCAAGGGGGGTGCTCGATAAATGTTGCGAGGACTTCGGATAAGCTGCGCTTGATTAAGTCGCCGGTATCTCAAGTTCCCGGACAGGATCGATATGTGTCTTTCATGCACTACGTCTGCAACTCGAATCACACGCGTCGTGGTAGCGTTGGCCCAGTGCGCCAATTCGTACCGGCTCGGTTGCAGCCGGTATTTTCGGAGCCCCGATGCGGGATCTTGAGACTGCGCCTTATGAATTACCTGTGGTCAGGCGGACCGGGATGGAACCGCCGTTCAAGCTGCAGGGCTTGTGTCGCGCTCAGCGCGCTTCCGTCCACAACCGCCGCTTCTTTCTCGTTTCGAGGTCTGACGCCGCCGGAGGGTTCCGGGGGGAGGTCTTCGTCTTGTGAAGGTGCGGCCAAAGCACACATCGGAGTGGCTGAAATGATGCGCCGACTTCCTATGCGTGAATCGAGTTTGAAGGGATGCATGAGCAAGAGCGATCGGTCAGGATCGCCACGGGATGCACGATGGAGGCGGTTGTGGCGCTTCCTGCAACATCATCGTCCGCCAAGTATTTGAGAACTGACGCTCGCTTCGTCGTGGAGACCATCAAGGGCGACGACGAGGTACGAATTCGAAAGCCGGCGCTCGTCGCCGGCTTTTTTGTCGGGTGTCAAGCAATGGCTCGGCCGCCGGTCACTGCACGAGGCGTGCGACGTGGGCTGCGAAATAGTTGTCGACCGCGCGCTGGATGGACGTCGCGACGCTGTCGCGCCAGCTGTCCGATTTCAGCTTCGCAGCGTCGGCACGGTTCGAGACGAAGGCAAGTTCGATCAGGACCGACGGCATTTTCACGCTCTTGAGAACCCGGAAGTTCGCCTCGCGATCGGGGTTCGACATCATGGTGGTGCTTTCGCCCATGGTCGAGACGACGGCTTCGGTGAATTCCTTGGTCAGGTGCTGGCTTTTCTCGACCTCACGGACGGCGAGGTCTCCGAGGATCGCCTTGATGGCACTCGACTCGGCCGGGGCCACGCGCTCGATTTTCTGCTGCTCGTTGGCGGACAGCACATTGGCCTTCACCTCACCGCGAGCCGTTCGCATGAGATCCCGCGCCATGCTGTCGCGAAGGGAATAGATCGTCGCGCCGGACGCCCTGGAACTCGCATAGTCGGCGTGTACGGCAATGAACAGCGCCGCTCCGGAGCGATCGGCGAAGGCGCGGCGCTCGTCGAGTTCGACGAAGGTGTCGTCGTCACGGGTCATGAGGACGCGATAGCGGCCGGTGGCCTCGAGTTTCTCGCGGAGCTTCAGGGCAAATGCGAGCACAACTTCCTTTTCGACGGTGCCATGTTTGACCGCGCCACTGTCGTGGCCGCCATGGCCGGGGTCGATGACGATCGTCTGGCGGAACCTGTCACCGGCTCGGGCGGCGGGCTTCACGGCCGGACGCGGTGACGGTGGCTGCAGGTTTCCCGCACCAAGCCCGAACGCGGGCTGCAGGGTACGTTTGACGGTGGGGTTCCTGTGGCCCGAGGGGGCGGCGGCGATATCGACGGTGAGCCGCGACATTTTCATGTTGTCACGGGGCTTTTCGATAACGGCCTTCTCGACCACGACGGGACCGGTGACGTCGATCACGATGCGCATGCGGCCCGGAGCGGAGAGGCCACCGCGGAACGAACGCACGAGGCCGACTGGAGCACTGCCCGGGGGCTGCGGCAGCTGTACCTTCAGGTCGGGCAGTTCGATGATGACGCGATTGGGAGACGCCAGCGCGAATACCTGGAACTCGGCGGCGCGTTCGAGGCCGATGACGAAGCGGGTCTTTTTCGTATCG
>DAOMWV010000031.1:0-19831 GCA_035436725.1 Hyphomicrobiaceae bacterium | reverse complement strand
ATGAGTGTTGTTGTGTTGTATGTTTGTGGTTAGTGGAGTTATATGCGGCGCGTTTCGAGACGGAACACTTCGTCGCGGGTAAGAGCGGGGAAGATTGCCGAGGTCGTCATGATGCACTCCGGAATGCGAAGAGGGAGGCGAGTTGTCCTCACCTCCCCCAGCTTGTCTTCCGGTGCCGTCCCGCTCTCAGGCTCAGGGCCTGGGTCTGCGGTTGGAGCTTCGGAGGTCGCTGGTCTCGGTGAGAGCCAGCGGTGCCTCTGAATTCCGCTGGCTTATTCTGCTGCTTCCGCCTTTTGAGGCGCGACGGATACGTAACAACGGCCGTTTCGTTTCGTCGCAAACAACACCGTGCCCGTCACTTTCGCGAAGAGCGTGTGGTCGGTGCCCATGCCGACGTTGGAACCCGCGTGGAACTTCGTGCCGCGCTGGCGAACGAGAATGTTGCCGGCCAGCACGTTTTCGCCGCCGAACCGCTTCACGCCGAGCATCTTTGGATTGGAGTCGCGACCGTTACGTGACGAGCCGCCCGCTTTCTTTTGTGCCATCGTTCAAATCCTTCGTGGCTTTGTTTCAGCGTTCGCCCGTCAGCCGACGATCGAGGTGATCTTGACCGTCGTCAGGTCCTGACGATGGCCGCGCTTGCGGCGCGAGTTCTTGCGGCGGCGCTTCTTGAAGGCGATGACCTTCGGCCCGCGGGTCTGCTCGACCACTTCCGCCAGCACCTTGGCACCTGCCACGGTCGGAGAGCCGACCTTGGCGGCGCCGTCGCCGGCGATCATGAGAACTTCGCCGAATTCCACTTTCGCACCGGCCTCTCCGGCCAGCTTTTCGACGGTGAGCACATCGTTCTGCGCGACACGATACTGCTTGCCGCCGGTCTTGATGACAGCGTACATCTTTGTATTCCTTGATTTTTCCGCGTCCTGTGGCACCGCCGGAAAGCGGATTTTCAGAGGATGGACCGGTCTGCGCCCATCGGAGCCTCGGACAGCGCGGTTAACGTCCAGGCTTTCGCCCGTCCGCACGGTAGGTGTTATTGATCGAAGTGGCGCGCGCTGTCAACGAAAACAACGGCAACCGGCCGCGCCTCCAGCAATATCAGAAGGCAAAGCGATCCGCGCCGATGCGGCGGCGGTCCGGCTCTGCGCCAGGCTCAATTCGTCAGAACGAACATTGCGACGCCGAACAAGGGCGCTGCCGTACATGCAAATGCAACCAGAAGCAGTGCGCGATCGAACATGTCACGCATCCTTTGCCCCAAGGCTGGCTTCCGAACGGGGCGCACACCGCCGAAATCGTTCGCCTGAAGCCACCCGCCACCCTTAACATTTCCGAGAATACGCGCATGTGTCCGCATACGCAGGATTCGGCGCGACACACTGGCGCAGCGAGCGACAGTTATCCCCAAGTTATCCTCAGAAATCGGAGTTTCCCTATTGCGTCGGGGCAAAGCGGTACTTCGCGGCAGAGGGTGCCGTGACCGAGCGGCAACAATCCTGCCGTCATGCGGTGTCGCGGTGGAATAACGGGAGTAATCCCGCGTTGTCCCATTGAAAACCACGAATTCCCATGCGACCCCATAAACGTGAGTGATTTGCTCGGGTGTCGTCGAACGGTTCTCAAACGGCGCGCGCACCTGCTGATCCCGGCGTGTCCGGATGTCGTGCTGCGTGAGGATTGGAAGGAATGCTCCGCTTTGTCTCGACATTCACGAACAGGCTCGATGCCAAAGGCCGTGTTTCAATTCCTGCGGCCTTCCGCGCCGTCCTCGAGCGCGACGTCTACCGCGGGCCGGAAGCGGCCGAAGGCGACAGATCTGCCGTCTCCGTCTACTGCTACCCCTCCCTCGACGCTCCGGCGCTCGATGCAGGCGGCGAAAGACTTGCGACGGCGATCGATGGGCTTCTCGCAGGCCTGCCAGATTATTCAGATGAGCGGGATGAGCTGTCTGTCGCGCTCTACGGTGATGTCCATCTGCTGGCCGTCGACGCCGACGGACGCATCGTCCTACCTGAAGCGCTCCGCGCCCATGCCGACCTCGAAGCCCACGTCACTTTCGTCGGCCTTGGTCAGAAGTTTCAGATCTGGTCGCCCGAACGCTTCGCCGCCCGCCGGGATGCCGCCCGAGAGAAGGTCCGCGACGTCAGCAAGCTCCTCGCGGTGAAAAAGTAGGGCGATCAGTAAGTCTGCCCGTCGCTGCTACATTGTCAGTCCTCAAACGATATGCTCTTCTGAAAGTTGGCCGGCCTTCGAGTTCGGTCGGCAGGACGCTATAATGATTGGAGTGGGACGATGGTCACGGCTGCAATCCGTGCGCTCCTTGTGATTGCATCTCTATTGGCTGCAATGAACTCGCGAGCCACTGCACAACAGCCATCACCGGAAGCGATGAGCTTAGCCAGGCGACTGGTTGCTGCCCAGCAAAATCCCTCTTCGGTCGCGTCGGGCCTCGCTCCGATGGCAAACGCCGCACTCGACAACCGGACGACAAACCGGCCGATCACGGCAGAGGAGAAGTCGGAAATTGTTACCAGTGTTTTGAAGGTTGTCGCGCAGCGCATGCCTCCGCCGGATAATCAGATCGTTGTGTTGCTTGCAGCGAATATGACGATCGATGAAATGCGGACGGTTGTGGACGTTCTGGAGGGGCCTGTCATGCAGCGCGTGACATCGGCAATTTCGTCGCTGCAGTCGCAACTGGGTACGGCGGGAGTGCCACCGAAACTGACCGGTGAAGCGGAAGCTGCGATGAAGGAGTTCGCAGCCATCATGCAAACGCCCGCATTCAAAAGTATGTTCGAAGTGCAGAAGAAAAATATTGCTGCATTCCAGGGAGCCTCAGCTCGACTGCTGATGGCGTCCACATCGCTGATTAACAGCGAAGTGGAGCAGGAACTTGGCAGGCGCGGACTGAAGCCGTAATTCGTTCCGCTGTACTCGCCTGCTGTGCCGCTCGTTCTCCTCGATATCAGCTATTGCCTCGCGCGCCGGCTGAACAGAACGCCGGCGAACTGCGGGACGAAACAGTCCGGTTCGAACGGGATCTGGCAGTTGAGTTCAGGCACTGCCCAGCGGTCCGTGAGGTCAAATCCGGCACGCTCGAATGCCGCAACGAACTGCTTTTCATTGAAGATCTGATTGGGCGACATCGAGTCGCCGAGATGCTGCAAAGTGAAGAAGGACGGCTTGTCGGTAAGAGCGAATTTGTTGAACAGGACATGCTGTGCAGATGCCGGCACCAGCCGCGCAATGTCGTCAGCCGTCGCATCGAGATACTGGATGCATCCGGCCGAGAAGAAGATATCGCACGGTCCGTCGAGCGAGAGGTCGGAAGAGAACTTGAGCGAGGTCGGCGGCCGTCCGGCATAGTGGGCCAGGCCTCGCTCGACGACTTTGGGTAGATCGACGACGACCCCGTTCGCACCCTCCGGCAGCGGCTGCCGCGCGATGAAGTCTCGATAGGCCTTTCCGGTTGCTCCTCCGAAATCGACAATTGTCTGCCCGGGCCCGAGCAGCTTGGATATCCAGTACAATGAAGCATAGACAGACGGCTGGTCGAGCTCGGCTGCGACCACGGCATTTGTGTTCCATCCTAACTCACGATCGCCGAATGCCTCGGCAGCGGCCGCTTCATAGGTCGGATAGACGCCTATGAAGCTGTTCATGAAGTGCTGAGATCGCCAGACGTGATTCTTGAACGTGCGTTGCAAGAAAGGAACGCGGCCCACGAGAGAGCCGACTTTGCTTTGCGTGATAAGCATTTTCGCAGCACGCCCCAACATCGCCGCGACCCTTCTGAACGCCTGCGGAAGAATGATAAAGCGGACCCAGGCAATGCAACAACTGAGTTTTGTGTCGATTGATTAATCTGCATGCGTATAGTCACTTCCGCGCGACGATCCGCACCCCGCCGAGGCCGCCGGTCTTGATGAGATCGACGAATAGCACATAGGCCTCGTAGAAGGCGTCGTGCCCGGCTGGCGCACCGGCCTTTGCCGCTTCCCCGCGCAGCTTCTGGTACATCGCGAGCCGTTCGACCAGGATGTCACGCCACCAGTGCGAGATGTCCTCCGCGCGAATATCTTTGAATCCCGCCCGGCCCAGAAGGTCGACCTGCTCGGACTGGCTGTAGAGCTTCTGCACCGCGATGCCGTCCCAGAGCAGTTTTTTCTGCGCGTCCGACAGCGGCTTCGGCGCCGTCCAGTTCGTGAACGCGAACACGCCGGACGGCTTCAGGATGCGGTGGGCCTCCGCAAACGCCTTGGGAACATCCGGAACATGCAGGAACGCTTCCTGTGACAGCACCACGTCCTGCGATGCATCCGCGAGTGGCACGGCCATCACGTCGCCTTCGACGACCCGAACCCGGTCTTCGAGACCCACATGCCGCGTCAGCTCCGCCGCACCCGCAACCCGCGCCGGCGTGATCTCGATGCCGGTGACAGTGACGCCGTGCTTGATGGCATTGTAGCGCGCCGGTCCGCCGAGCCCTGCGCAGAAGTCCGTGACCTTCTGTCCGGGCTTCAGGCCCGCCGCCGCCGCCAGGCGATCGTTCGCTTCGAGCCCGCCATAGTGGTCCTGGTCGTGCGCCCACAGGTCCTCGGCCTTGAGGCCGTCGAGCGAGCCGCGCTCCGCCGCTACTTTTGTCAGAATGATCTTCGCCGTGATCGGATGCTTCTCGTAGAAATCCACGGCTGACGTGACCGTACTCGTCATTGCTTTCTCCCGGGTTCTTGTTTGGTTGTGTGTTGGTGTGCGCGGCTTCGCTACGACATGCGCTTGGCGACTTCTTCGAGCATGACCTCGGTCGCGCCACCGCCGATCGCCTGCACGCGCGCATCCCGTGCCATCCGCTCGATCGCGCTTTCCCGCATGTAACCCATGCCGCCATGGAACTGCAGGCAGTCGTACATGACTTCGTTGACGAGCGTCCCGGCCAGCGCCTTGATCATGGACACCTCGCGCACCACGTCGTGGCCCTGGGCATCCGCCCACGCGGTCTGATAGATGAGCGCCTTTGCCGCCGCCACCTGCGACGCACGCCACGCGAGCTTGTGCCGGATCGCCTGCTTTTCCCAGAGCGTACCGCCGAATGCCTTGCGTTCCATCACCCAGCGGGTTGCGAGTTCGATCGCCTTGTCCGCTTCACCCATGGATTGCGCGCCGAGCACGATGCGCTCGTTCTGCAGGTTTCTGGCCAGCGCATAAAAGCCACGGTTTTCGTGACCGAGCAGGTTCTCCGCCGGAATACGGCAGTTCTCGAACACAAGTTCCGCCGTGTCCGACGAGAGCCAGCCGTGCTTTTCGAGCGGCCGCGCCACAGAAAAACCCGGCGTTCCCTTTTCGACGATGAACATCGAGATGTCGCGATTGCGCCCCGGCTGCCCCGTCTTGGCGGCGACGAAATAGATGTCCGCGTGGACACCGTTGGTGATGAACATCTTCGCGCCGTCGAGCACGTAGCTGTCGCCGTCGCGCCGCGCCGTCGTTCGCATCGAGGCGAGGTCCGAACCCGCATCCGGTTCCGTCATCGCGACCGCGGCGATCTTCCTGCCGGAGATGATGTCCGGCATGTACTTCGCCTTCTGTGCATCCGTGCCCGCGTGATAGAGGTGCGGGCTCGCCATGTCGGTGTGCACCAGCACCGTGACCGCGAACCCGCCATAGCTCGACCGGCCGAGTTCTTCGGCCAGCACGACGGTCGCCATCGTATCGAGCTCGCTGCCGCCATATTTCGCGTCGTAGCGGATGCCGAAGAGCCCGAGGTCCCCCATCTCGCGCAGGATGTCGCGCGGCACGAACCCTGCCTTCTCCCACGCGTCGCCGTTCGGCAGCACCCGCGTCTCGACGAACCGCCGGATCGTCTGCCGGAGCATCTCGTGCTCCTCGGTGAAAAATGGAGATGTCGGCGGCGGTCTGTCGTTTGGTCGTGTCATTGCGATCCTTCCGCAGGGTCGGTGGTCTCCTCGTACTATCGAAGTGCCAGCCGGCCGGGTCAATCCGCGTGCGCACCATGGCAGTTCCGCTCGACGCGACACGGTGCCCTGACGCAAGGTCGTGATAACCGATCCGCACGGCGGCCATTGCAGTGGCGCGTCGCCGTCGTAGGATCGGCACGCGGATCGCCATACCGTCGGGGGAGATCACATGCAGCTGGAAGTGGATGGCGTCATCACGGACAATCCGACGTCCGCTGATATCGCTCGTGCCCTCGCCTCCGCGCGCCCGGATCAGGACTGGTTCTTCTCGCTGTCACGCGACGATGGCGACTGGATCGAGGTGAGCGTCACCGGCAGCGGCCAGTACGAAGCCACCTGGTTCGATGGCGAGAACAGTTTCGATACCGTCGCCCCGCAGGATGCGCGTGCGATGGAAAGAATGCTGTCACTGTTCGCCGGAGGCGATCCCGCCTGGCGCACGGCCGTACCCTTGAAGAAGTGGGAGCCGACCGCCGCGTCCGCCTCGACGGCCCGCGCCACCATCGGCTGGTCGAACTGGAAATGGCCGGCGGTCGCACTAGCGGCTGTCCTCGCCATCCCGCTCGGGTTTGAAATCTTCACGGAATACATTCTCAAGGCGCTGCCCCTGCCGCGCTGGGCCGACAGCGAGGGCGGACGTTTCGTGCTTCTGATGTTCACGCTATTCGTCGGCGTGTTCGTGGTCGCACTCGTCGTCAAGCTCGTCGAGACGCGCCGCGCTTCGTCCTGGCCGAAAGTCATGGGCCGCATCACGCGGTCTGAGCAGCGCTATGCGAAGGTCGACGAGACCGAGGGCATCGGCGAGACCAATCGGCTGGTCGCCGACATCGAATACACCTTCGACGTCGCCGGAAAGACGTATCGTGGCAGGAAGGTGTCGTTCGCCGAGATCGTCGGTCCCGACGATGTGCCGGGCATCCTCGCGAAGTACCCCGAAGGCAAGATCGTCACAGTCTACTATGATCCGAAAAGCCCCTCGGAAGCCGTCCTCGAGCGCGACATGCCGACAAGCGTCCTGTTCGGCTGTCTCGGGATGCTGGTCGCGGGTTTAGCCATCCTGGCCGGTGTGCTTTGGGCCTTCAACAGCGGACCCGGCTGGATAAAGGCGCAGCTTCCGAACTCCTATCCGCCACTGGTTTTTGCTGCAGGCTTTTTTGCGCTCTTCCTCGCCTTGCTGGCCCGCGTGTTTCTGCAAGGCCAGTCCGGGGCAAGGCGCTGGCCGAAGACGCCGGGCCGCATAACGGTAAGCGAAGTTGCCTCGTACGAAGCCGGCCGCGACCGATCGAAACCGACAGTCGAATCCGGCGGCAAGAATGCGCCGAAATTCATGCCGGTGATCGAATACACCTACACCGCCAAGGGCCGCAGCTACACGTCGCGCACGCTGCACCACAATACCGAGGTCGGCGGCTCGCTCGACTGGGCGGAGAAAACTGCCGACCGCTATCCCGTCGGCAAGATCGTCCCGGTCTACTACGATCCCGACAAGCCCTCGCGCGCCGCACTCGAATTTGGCTCCGGTATCGGCTACGTCCTGCTGGTGCTCGCCTTGCTCGCGCTTGCGGTCGCCGTATGGGCGTCCGGCATTTTCGCCTCTGCTCCGGTGATAAAAGCTCGCTAGTCTGGCGGCCTGGAACGGGAGCCGGGCGACATGAGAGAACTCACGAACGAAGCGATCCTCGCAGCCGTCAATGCCTGGGTCGCCATTGAAAGCCCGACGCAGGACGCCGCAGCGGTGAACCGCGTCGCCGATCTGGCCGAGGCGCAACTGTGCGCCCTGGGCGCAAGTATCGAGCGAATTCCCGGAGAAAGTGGTTTTGGCGACATCCTGATCGGCCGTATTCCCGGTGCATCGAACGGCCCCGGCATCCTCGTCCTCGGCCACATGGACACGGTGCACCCCGTCGGCACCATCGCAGGCGCGCTTCCCATGCGCGTCGACGGTGATCGCGCCTATGGCCCCGGTATCTACGACATGAAGGGCGGCAACGTCATGGCCCTGTCGGCCCTCGCCCATCTCCATGCGACCGGCCGCCGCCCGAACCTGCCCGTGACCGTCATGTTCGTGCCCGACGAGGAGGTCGGCAGCCCGTTCTCCCGGCCGCACATCGAGCGCGAAGCCTTGCGGCATCGTATCGTGCTCGTGGTCGAACCGTCCGGCGACGGCGGCAAGTTCACCATCGCGCGCCACGGCATCGCACGGTATCACCTGAAGACGACCGGCATTCCCGCCCATGCCGGCGCCTATCACGCAAAAGGCCGCAGCGCGATCCGCGAGATGGCGCGCCAGATCCTCGACATCGAGGCAATGACTGATTACGCCCGCAACGTCACGCTCAACGTCGGAACCGTATCGGGCGGAACACACGAAAACATGGTGCCGCTCCATGCCGAAGCGTGCGTCTATTGTCTCGTGCCTCTACCCGAACACGAACGCGAGGTCCGCGAAAAACTCCTCGCTCTCAGATCCTACGATCCCGATGTTAAGCTCGAAGTGACGCTGGGCCTTTATCGCCCGTCGTTCGTCAAATCACCCGAGATACAGAGACTCTACGATCTCGCGTCGCGCTTCGCCGACGAGGAAGGCTACCCCTCGCGGGGCGAACGCGTGGCCGGCGGTGGCAGCGACGGCAACTTCACCGGCGCGCTCGGCATCCCCACCCTCGACGGCCTCGGCGTCGTCGGCGATGGCCCGCACACCCATCACGAGCATCTGCTGATCCCGTGCCTGGCCCCGCGAACGCGCGTCCTCGTCCGGCTGTTCCAGTCCCTGCCCTCCTGATCAAGTTATCGGAGCCCGCCGCATGCGCATCGCCGCCGTCAATGTCCACGTCCTCGAAGCACCGTTGTCGGAGCCATTCGGCTGGTCCTTCAACGAGACGAGCGTGCGCGGTTCCTGCATTGTTGAAATCGTCACCGAAGACGGCACGACGGGCTGGGGCGAATGCTACGGCCCCTCGCGCATCAACGCCGCGATCCTCGCTGCCTATCGTCCGCATCTCCTGGGCGGCGATCCGCTCGCCACCGATCTCCACTGGCAGACGCTCTACAACCAGTTCCGCGACTACGGCATGAAGGGCGTGATGATCTCCGCGCTGTCAGGCGTCGACATTGCACTCTGGGATCTCAAGGGCAAAATCCTCGGCCAGCCCGTCCACCGTCTCATGGGCGGCCCGCTCCGTCGCGAAGTCCGCGCCTACGCGACAGGAACCTATCGCCTCCGCTCCGGCAACCCGCTCGACTACGTCACGAAGGAAGTCGCCGGCTACGTCCGCGAAGGCTTTTCCGCAGTGAAGCTCAAGATTGGCTTCGGTGTCACGGAGGACGAAAAGCTCATCGCCGCCGTGCGCGAGACGATCGGACCGAAGACCGGCCTGATGCTCGACGCCAATCACGGCTTTGACGCGATCGAAGCCATCGACCTCGGACGCCGCGTTGCAAGATACGACATCGGCTGGTTCGAGGAGCCGGTCGTCCCCGACGATCTCGACAGTTACGTCGAAGTTCGGCGCGGCCAGCCGATACCGGTTGCGGGCGGGGAATGCGAATTCACCCGCTGGGGCTTCCGCGAAGTGCTCAAGCGGCGCGCCATGGACATCATCCAGCCTGACACCTGCGCCGCCGGTGGCCTGTCCGAGTGCAAGAAGATCGCCGACATGGCCACCGCATTCGGCGTCCGCTACCTACCGCACGTCTGGGGCACGGGCATCGGACTTTCCGCATCGTTGCAGTTGCTCGCCGCCCTCCCGCACAATCCGCCCCGCAAGACGCCGCTGGAACCGATGCTCGAATTCGACCGCTCCGAGCATCCCTTCCGTCAGGCGATACTGACGGCGCCGCTCGAACACGCGAACGGCGTCGTGAAAATCCCGGATGCGCCCGGCCTCGGCATCGACATCGACCGCGCTGCACTCGAAAAGTTTCGCGCAGTCGTCTGACAGGTCAATTCATTGCCAGCCGGTACGATGGACGCTCCGCCCCGAGCGATGCAAAACCGCGTCCAGATTGGAACCTTCACCGCTCTCAGAAGTTTTGACAGCACGTGTTCGGTAACGCGAGCGCCGAAATTGTCTTGAGACACTGTGTACGGAGGAGTAACACATGAACTGGGACCGTATCGAAGGCAATTGGAAGCAATTTTCCGGCAAGGCGAAGGAAAAGTGGGGTCAACTGACGGATGACGACCTCGCGCAGATCAATGGCCGCCGCGAGCAACTCGAAGGAAAGTTGCAGGAGCGGTATGGATACGCCAAGGATCGCGCCAAGACGGAAATCGACAATTGGTCGCGTGATCTTCGCGACATGTAAGTCGTCGCGACACGTCATCAGTGCGTGTTGAATGCTTGCGCACAGCCACAACCCTGCAAAGGGCTGTGGTTGTGTGTCTTTGTGACGACAGATGCCAGACGTGATCTGGAATATGTTGCCCGCGAATTGACCTCGCGGGGGACCCGATGAGCCAGAAAATACTTGCGTCGCGCCTGTCGACTTCGGCGGTTCGCGCTGACACTGGCGGTACCATAGAAACTGTCGATCTCACCTTGCTCGATCCGCAAGGCCGCCAGCACCAGCTGTCCATCACACCTGTCCTGGCTAAGGAACTGGTGGCTGCGCTCTGCGACATTGCGAGTGCATCGCAATCTTCGCTTGAACCCATGAAATGCCCAGACACCTTCGGGGTCGGCAGGGCGACACACGAAGACAAAGTGTTGGTGCGCTTCGAGAAGGAAACGCCATACGCGCTCGATCCGGACGCAGCGCGTGAGCTCGCCTGTGCTATCCTTGACGAATGCGACGCAGTTGATGCGCGGCCACCGCGCGTCCTGCAATAAGACGGTCGCTCGCGCTCAGTTCAGAAACTCGCTGCACTTCGGCGCCGGTGAGTTCCCCCACGGCATGATTGGCACGGTGGACGTCGAGTTCTGTGGCGAACCCTCGATCACGCGATCCGAGTAGGTGAGATAGACGAGCACGTTGCGCTTGGCATCGCAGCCGCGCACGATCTGCATCTTCTTGAAGAACAATGACCGCCGCTGCCGGTAGATCTCCGAGCCCTGCGAAAACTTCTCCTTGATGACCACCGGCCCCGTCTGCCGGCACGCGAGCGACACGTCGGATTTCTCCTCGGCGAACCCGGCCCATCCTTTCCAGCCACCGACTTCCGGAACGGTGAAGTAGCACGACACACCCTCGATCCCGGGATCGTCCACGACGTAGGTCGAGAGCTTTGCGTCCGGCGACAACGGCCGCCAGACGGTCGTCTTCTTGAAAATCAGTTCGGGGTCGTCCGAAGCGACGACCGGCGTTGCCGCCGAGGCTGCAATGAAACCGGCGATGACGGCGGCTGCGACCGCGTGCGCTGCCCCGGGGCGTTTCGTCTTGTCCAAGGTCGTGGCTCCATAGACCGAAGTCTCGAATACTTTGCGCATATGGGCCGCCAGGGCCCGCTCCTCAAGACGTGCCGAAAAACAACGCGCTCGATGCTGGACGTGACTGATCTGACCGAAGTCAATGCCGGTGCGGGCAACTGGTTCCACAGGACGTAGGACGATGTCAGGCGATCGCGCCGTCGCCACCCCGGAGCCCCGTCACCGGGCGGGCTCGTCATTGCAATGGACGGGCCGGACCCGTCGAGCGGAGCCTCGTGTCGATGAACGCAATTCTCGATCGCATCGGCGATGGTTGGGCACTGACGCTGGCAGGGCTGGTCGTCGGCCTCTTGTTTGGAGCGGCCGGGCGTCATTCCTCGTTCTGTTTCCGCGCCGCGACCATCGAAGTGGGGCGCGGCGTCTGGGGTTCGAGACTGGCGGTCTGGCTGATCGGTTTCGCGGTCGCCGTCGCCGCAACGCAGACGGCCGTGATCGCCGGCCTCTTCGACCCCTCCCAGACGCGCCAGATCGCCAACGCCGGCTCGCTGTCGGGCGCTGTCATAGGCGGGGCCATGTTCGGGGTCGGCATGGTGCTCGCGCGCGGGTGTGCCAGCCGTCTTCTGATACTGTCCGCGACGGGCAACCTTCGTGCTCTCGTCACCGGCCTCATCCTGACCATCGTCGCCCAGGCGTCGCTGCGCGGTTTCCTGTCTCCGGCTCGCGAGAAACTCGCCGCTCTCTGGATCGTGCCGGGCGGCAGCGGGCGCGACCTGCTGTCTGTCGTACACCTCGGGCCGGTGGCAGGTGTGCTGTTCGGACTGATCGTGCTGGCGATTGGCATCCGGCTCGCCCGCTCCCGTGCCGTCCCGCTTGCACACATGTCATCCGCTGTCGTGGCCGGCGCGGCGATCGCGCTCGGCTGGGTCCTCACCTTTGCACTCGCCGGTCTCATCTTCGAGGGCGGCAAGGTCACCTCGGTGACGTTCATCGGCCCGTCCGCCGACACGCTCATGGGTCTCATCAACACGCCGGCCTTGCCGTTGTCGTTCGATTTCGGCCTTATCCCTGGCGTTTTCGCGGGATCACTGATCGCTACGCTCTGGCTCGGCGAGTTTCGCTGGCAGAGCTTCGAGGGCGGCACCTCGATGCTGCGCTACCTGACCGGAGCGTGCCTGATGGGCTTCGGCGGAATGCTCGCGGGCGGTTGCGCGGTTGGCGCGGCCGTTACCGGCACGTCCATCTTCGCCTTGACCGGTATCCTCACCCTTTTCAGCATGGCGCTGACAGGCATCACCGCCGACCGGTTGATCGACCGGCCGTCGGAGTGATGCGGCATGTAAGCCGGCTTACTTCACCGCTTCCTTGACGATGTCGGCGAGCACGGCCTTGAGCTTGTTGTTGACTTCGTTGGCTTTGCGCGACGGGCTGGACACCGGCATGCGGTAGCCCACGTTGATCTTGCCCTGCTCATGATCGAGTTCGTAGACGAAAATCGCGATCGGGCAGTTGGCGATGCCGATCGGATTGGTGTTGACCGCATCGTGCGTCAGCTTCGCCGGACAGAACTGCAGGAACTTTGCATTCTTGAACGGAGTAAGTTTGCCGGATGCCGTGACGGTCCCGGTGTCCTTGGCTGTCCGCTCCAGCATCTTGTTGAGTTCGCCCGTGTAGTCGACGACGAAGCCGCGCTTGATGATGGCGTCGTTGAGGTTGTCGACGACATCCTCGAACTTGCCCGCTTTGGCCGAGACCTTGTACCCCTCCTGAGCCTCCGCGGCAGACATCACGACGGGCATCGCGACGGACACGGCAGCGGCGACGGCCAACGGGACGAGACGACCTCTGATTTGGGAAAAGAACATGGCGAGCGACCTCTGGCTTCGGGTTCGGGTGCCGTATTTCAGGGCACAGCCTGCGGCCGCGGGCCTTGCTCGAAATCAAGTGTGTCGAACTGCCACGCCCTTTTCAGTCCCTGCCGGCGCCGGGCGCGGGCTCATTGACCGGAACCACCGCCTGGTTCGGCATGTGAGCCAGGTCTTCATCGAGAACCCGGCGTGCGAGATCGAAGCCCGAGCGGCGATGACTGACGAGTGTCTCTCTGAGAAGCGCCCCGTGTCGCATCCTGAGCGCGTCGAGGATCTGTTCGTGCTGCCGGATCGACCGCGCCCACACACCGGGATCGCGGTTGCCGCGATAGCGATAGCGGTCGACCCGCGCCGACTCCGATCTGTAGACGCGCGAGATCGCCGGATTTGCGGCAGCATCCACGATCGCGAGATGGATAGCCTTGTTGACGCGGAAGTAATCCTGGAGCTGCCGCGCCTCGTAATGCCGCACCATTTCGTCGTGCAGTGCCGCGATTTCCGCGATCGTCGCGTCTGACGCGCGATCCGCCGCCAGCTCCCCCGCTGCCCCGTCCAGCGCAGCCAGCAGTTCGAACGCCGCCTGCAGTTCCTCGAGCGACAACAGCGCCACCACCGCCCCGCGATTGGGATAGATGGCGACGAGCCCCTCGACGCTGAGGATCTTCAGGGCCTCCCTGAGCGGCGTGCGGGAAATCCCGTAGCGCTCCTGAACCATCCTCTCCGAAATCCGGCTTCCCGGCGCGAGGCCTCCGTCGAGGATCAGTTCGCGCAGCCGCTCCGTCGCCTGCCGCGTCGCATGCCCGCGCGCGCTGTCCAGCGGATCGGCTTCGCGCTCGGAAAGCAGTTGCATGCAAACCTCCCTGCTGCGACGCAATATTGGAGTCCGTTCCCTTGATTCCGCAAAGTTTGCATGCAATCGTTGCCGCAAACAAGACGCCCGACGCCAAAGTCGGACCGGAGAGGAACGCGCCATGGCGGCATCACAGGTTGTGACAGGCAAACCGGCTATCGCGCTCGCCATGGGCGATCCGTCCGGCATCAGTCTGGAATTGCTGGCGAAAATTCTGACGGACAAGGACGTCCGCGCCGCTGCGAACTTCATCGTGGTCGGTGACGCCCGCGCCCTCGCCGAAGGCAACCGCATCGCCGGCACCAGGGTCGAACTGCCGCTCTGGCAACGTGGCAACGCAGAGCCCGACTTCGCGACTGGTGCCGTGCTCCTCGATCTCGGCCATCTCGACCCTGCCACCCTCACCACCGGCGAGAGCAGCGAGGCCGGCGGCGCCTTTGCGCTCCGGAACTTCCGCACCGCCCTCAATCTCGGCCGCGACGGCCTCGCCGAAGCCGTGACCTTCACGCCGTTCAACAAGCACGCCATGCGGCTCTCGTACCCGAAGTACATCGACGAGATCGAGATCATCACCGACGAACTCGGCGGCGGCCCCGGCCGTGAGTTCAATGTGCTGCCGAACATCTGGAACGCGCGCATCACCTCGCACGTGCCCCTGTCCGGCGTATCGAAGTTGATCACGCGCAAGGCCGTCCTCGAAGGCCTGATGCTGACCGACCGCTGTATGCGGGAAGCCGGATATGCACGCCCGCGCATCGCCGTTGCCGCCCTCAATCCGCATGCAGGTGACGGTGGCAACTTCGGTCACGAGGACGACGACGAGATCACCCCCGGAATTGCCGACGCAAAGGCTCGCGGCATCGTCTGCGACGGCCCGTTCCCGTCCGACACGGTCTTCCTGCGCGCCAAGCGCGGCGACTTCGATGCCGTCCAGACGATGTACCATGACCAGGGCCAGATCGCGATGAAGCTCATCGGCTTCGACGAGGGTGTGACACTGATCGGCGGCTACAGGGTGCCGGTCTGCACCCCGGCTCACGGCACCGCGTATGACATCGCCGGCAAGGGTATCGCCAACATCGGCGCTTCAAAGGCGGCGATGCTGCTTGCCGCGCGTCTTGCCGTCGAAGCTCGAATCCGCAACGGGCGTGCGGCCTGAGGGGCGACAGCTCCAGAACTCCGCAAGAGAGTTTCAGATAATCGAGACCAACAGAAACAGGAGGAAAACGAATGCTGAAGAAAGTTATTGGCTCCACCGCGATGGTGGCCGCGCTGGCCCTTGCATCTGCGGCTCAGGCGTTCACGCCGTCCAAACCCGTCGAATTCGTCGTCACGGCCGGCGCTGGCGGCGGCACCGACATCTTCGCGCGCACCATCCAGTCCATTATCCAGAAGCACAACCTGATGCCGCAGCCGATCGTCATCTCGATCAAGGGCGGCGGCTCCGGCGCCGAAGGCTTCGTCTACGGCAAGTCGGGCGCGGGCGACGCGCATCGCATCGTCTTCGGCACGTCGAACCAGTGGATGCTGCCGCTCGTCTCGAAGGTCGGCTGGACGCGCACGGACCTGACCCCCGTCGCCGCCATGGCCTTCGACGAATTCATTCTCTGGACCAAGCCGAACGCCCCGTGGAAGAACGCGGCCGAGTTCGTCGAGGCCGCCAAGAAGGGCGGGCTCAAGATCGGTGGCGCCCAGGCGAAGGACCTCGACCAGACGCTCGTGCGCATCATGGAGAAGGCGGCCGGCTTCAAGACGACCTACATCCCATTCAAATCCGGTGGTGAAGCCGCCGTACAGCTCGCTGGCGGCCACATCGACGCCAACACCAACAACCCTGCTGAAAACGTCGGTCAGTGGAAGGCCGGACAGGCCAGCGCGCTCTGCGTCTTCTCGCCCGTCCGTCTCGCCAAGGGCGACAAGGTGACCGACACGCAGGCGTGGTCAGACATCCCGACCTGCAAGGAGTCCGGCATCGCCGTCGACGCCTACACCATGCCGCGCGCCATCTTCCTGCCGGGCGGCGTCCCCGCCGACGCCGTCGCCTATTGGCGCGGCGTTCTCCAGAAGGCGTTCGATACGCCGGAGTGGAAGGAGTACATCACGCGCACCTCGCAGTCCTCGCGCTTCCTGACCGGCGACGAGTTCGCCAAGTTCATCGAGGCGGATGAAGTTCGCAATCGCAAGATCTACGAGGAAGAAGGCTGGCTGGTGAAGTAATCGCCAGTTTGCAGTATCGTGCCGCGGGTGGCGATCGAAAGCGCAGCCGCCCGCGGCATATCATTTTTCTCATCCGGTGCCGGACGCTATGCCAGACACGAGACCAGTCGTCACGAGGCGTGCCGCCGAGATCGGATTTGCGATCTTCACGGCAGCACTCGGCGCTGTCGTCATCTATGGCGCGCGTGACCTCGATACCGGTTGGAGCGACACCGGTCCGGAAGCCGGCTATTTCCCGTACCGCCTCGGCATCATCATCTTCGTCGCGTCGCTGGTGAACCTCGCGCGCGCAATCCTTCGTCCCGGCGCGCCGTATCCGTTCCTCAACGTCTCCGCCATGAAGGGCCTCGCCCGTTTCGCCCTTCCGCTGATCGCACTGATCGCCGCGACGCCGGTGCTCGGCGTCTACATCTCAGCAGCCTTGTATTTATTCGTCACGATCGCGGTCGTCGCCCGCGAACCGCTCCGGCGGGCCCTTTCCGTCGCGGTCCTGCTGCCGGTCGCGCTCTTCGTCCTCTTCGAGTTCGCCTTCAAGACCCCACTGCCCAAGGGGCCGCTCGGTCCCCTCTTCGGAATGCTGTGAGGTCCCATGCTCGACAACGTCACACAGCTGTTTCAGGGCTTTTCCGTCGCCCTCACCTTCACGCACATAGCACTGATGTTCGCGGGCGTGATGTTCGGTCTCGTCGTCGGCGTGATGCCGGGGCTCGGTGCCCCCAACGGCGTGAGCCTTCTCCTCCCGCTCACGTTCGCGATGGAGCCGGTCTCCGCCATCATCCTTCTGACATCTATGTACTGGGGCGCGCTGATCGGCGGCTCGACGACGTCGATCCTGTTCAACATTCCGGGCGAGCCGTCGTCCGTCGCTACGACGTTCGACGGCTATCCCATGGCCAGGTCCGGCCATGCCACACGCGCCTTGACCTATGCCTTCATGTCGTCCGGCTTCGGTGCGCTTTTCGGCGTTGTCGTCGTCACGTTGCTCGCCGGTGCCGTCACGCGCTTTGCACTGCTGTTCTCCCCTGTCGAGTATTTCGCCGTCTTCGTGCTCGCCTTTGCCTCGTTCGTCGCCTTCGGCGGCTCCTCCCCCATGAAGACGATCGTGTCCATTGGCATGGGCCTCGCCTTCGCGACGGTCGGCATGGATACGATTTCCGGCTCCGTCCGCCTGACCTACGACGTACAGGAGCTCGTGCGCGGCATCAGTTTCCTCATCGTCGTCATCGGCCTCTTCGGTCTCGGCGAACTCTTCGAGACCATGCAGAGCCCGGTCACCGCCAAGGCACTGACGACGAAACTCGACCTGCGCGAACTGTTCGACGCCATCCGCACCTGGCCGCGCTACTGGGTGTCGCTGCTGCGCAGTGCGTTCATCGGCTGCTGGATGGGTGTGGCGCCGGGCGGCCCGACGGCCGCTTCGTTCATGAGCTACGGTGTCGCCAAGCGCGCCTCGCGGAAGCCCGAGGAATTCGGCAAGGGCGCGCCGGACGGTCTCGTCTCCGCCGAAACCGCCGATCAGGCTGCCGGATCGAGCGCAATGCTGCCCATGCTCGCGCTGGGCCTGCCGAGTTCGGCGACGGCGGCTGTCCTCCTCGGCGGTCTCATGATCTGGGGCATAACGCCGGGTCCGACACTCTTCCGCGACAATCCCCAATTCGTCTGGGGTCTCATCGCCTCGATGTACCTCTCGAACGTCGTCGCCGTCATCATGGCGCTGGCGACGGTGCCGCTGTTCGCCCGTCTCATGCAGGTGCCGTTCTCGATCAACGGACCGATCATCGCGCTCATCTGCATCATCGGCGCATGGACGGTGGCCGGCGCGCCGTTCGATCTCTGGCTTCTGCTCATCTTCGGCGTGCTCGGCTTTCTCATGAAGGCGCTCGACTATCCCATCGCACCGCTCGTGCTCGCCATGGTGCTCGGCGATCGAACCGAAGACGCCTTCCGTCAGTCGATGCTGCTCTCCGGCGGCGACGCGCTGGTCTTCTTCAAGACCCCGCTCGCTGCGTCGATCACCGGCCTCGCGCTGCTGTTCCTGATGATGCCGCTCGTCTCGATGCTGCGCCGCCGCGCGTCCGCTGCGTGATCAGTCCCACCAGTTGAAGATCACCTCGCCAGCGGTCTTCGGTTTCCAGTATCCCATGTTGTGCGCGAAATCGCGTCCGAGCCCACGAACGAACACCGCGTCCTCAGGCGCCATCGCCGCCGAGAGATCCGCCGCCGGCAGGAGACCGAACGGTGCGCGACAGGCCGCGAGCGCCTCCGCGAGGCCCGGATCGTCGAAGAATGCGAGTGCCATGTACTGCGGCTCGCCCGGCGTCAGCGCCGCAACCGGCCGGTCGGCGTGGACGAGCAGGCTCACCACCCCATGCTCCGCTTCGAGCCCCGCCCAGTGAAAGCTCATCGGATACTTGTTCCAGTGGAGCGCGCCGACCCGCCACCCGCGCATCCGCGCCGCCGCATGTAGCGCCGTCAGCGTCGCCTGTTTGTCCGGCCACCCTCCAGCGCAACCGAAAGTCGCCTGAAGAGCATTGTTGACGGGCATGTCTTGCGCCTTCTGTCGAGACCTCGCGAGGCCGATGGCTCTTTGTCCGGCTTGATGTGGCCGGATCGCTGTCCTCTTGACCCTCTGAAAGCCAATATACGGTCGCCCGACGAGAAAACCATTGTCATCGCGTGCGCACTGCGGCACGGAGTGGTGCAGTGCAGACACGGGATCTCGTAGGGATGTCGGCAACTTCCACCCGAGTGCGCGTCTTGGCCCTCGTCTAAAAAGCTATCGATGACCGACACCGCCACCGCGCCACATGTTCCCGTCCTTCTCGCCGAGGTGCTCGCGGCCCTGTCGCCTCGTCACGGCGAAACGTATCTCGATGGAACCTTCGGCGCCGGTGGCTACACCTGTGCCATTCTCGATGCCGCCAGCTGTCGCGTCCTGGCCCTCGATCGCGATCCCGCGGCTTTCGCGTCGGCCGTTGCGCTCTCTGGCAGTTACTCTGGCCGCCTCCTGCCCGTACACGCCCGCTTCGGTGCACTCGATGACGCTGCAGTCGCGACACTCGAGACGTCGTTGCCGAACCTCGACGGCGTCGTCCTCGACATCGGCGTCTCCTCGATGCAGCTCGATCAGCCCGAACGCGGCTTCTCCTTCATGCACGACGGCCCGCTCGACATGCGCATGTCTCCGTCCGGCCCGCACGCCGGTCTTTCCGCCGCCGATGTCGTCAACACCTTCGAGGCCGACGCACTGGCCGACATCCTCTTCGAGTTCGGTGAGGAGCGCCGCTCCCGCCAGATCGCACGCGCCATCGTCATGGACCGCACGACGACGCCCTTCACCCGGACGAAGCAGCTCGCCGATCTCGTCGCCCGCGTCCTGAAGTCGCCGAAGATCGACGGCCGCCACGCGGCCACCCGCACCTTCCAGGCGCTCCGCATCTTCGTGAACGACGAACTTGGCGAACTGACCCGTGCCCTCGCCGCCGCCGAGCGCGCGCTGAACCCCGGCGGCCGTCTCGTGGTCGTCACCTTCCACAGCCTCGAAGACCGCCT
>DAOMWV010000030.1:0-19918 GCA_035436725.1 Hyphomicrobiaceae bacterium | reverse complement strand
CGACCACCCTGTGACGGCCAATGCCGAACGTGCGCAGGTCGATCGTATCGAGCTGCCAGCGGCCTTCGGCCAGTGCGGTACCGACCACCGAGTGGCCGAGGGGGCCCGGAAACATGGCCGGAAACAGCGTGATGACGACCGCTTGCCAGGGCGGGCGCGCCGCCATCGCTCCTTGCGGTCGATCCGTTGCGTCTTCGGCCATGGTCCGTGCGATCAGGCGCCTTCGACGACGACGATGTCGAGTGAGCCGGCTCCCTCGCGCAGCTTGCGTGCGGCTGCATACTCCGGAGAAAAGGCATAGGCCTGTGCGGCTTCGAAGCTCTCGAATTCGATGACGACGTTGCGCGCCCGACCCTCGCCTTCGGCGACCATCGTGCGACCACCACGTGCGAGAGGTTTGCCGCCATATTTCTTGATCGCTTCACCGGCAGCGGCGGCATAGGTCGCCCACTGCGTGGCGTTGGTCACGTTCGCGCGCGCGATGACGTATCCTTTGGGCATTTGTTGCATCTCCCTCGGTTTTCCATGGCGAACATAGCAGTTCGGGTCGGCTTTGGAAGCCGCGTCGCGGCGACCCGCAGATGGGAGCGTTGCGGGGGGCGAGGCAAGTCACTAACTTAGGACTCTGGCGCAGGACAGACGTGCCACAATCGGTGTGGCAACTCGTGTGACAACTATAGTCGCTTGTGCCGGGTGAGATCACCGGGATCACGACCAGAGGATGGGAATGGCGAAGGACGGTCCGCAGACGAGGAGTGTTTCCGCGCTCGGCAAGACGATCGGGGCGACCTCACAACCGACGCTCGCCAGCATGGACGACCGCACGCGCACGATCTTCCGGGCGATCGTGGAGAGCTATCTCAGTAAAGGCGATCCCGTGGGGTCGCGGAACCTGTCGCGCGGCCTGCCGATTTCGCTGTCGCCCGCGTCCATCCGCAACGTCATGGCGGATCTCGAGCATCTCGGGCTCATCTATGCGCCGCACACCTCGGCCGGGCGCATGCCGACGGAACTGGGGCTCAGGCTTTTCGTCGACGGCCTTCTGGAGGTCGGTGATCTCGCCGAGAGCGAGCGGGGAATGCTCGACGCGCAACTCAGGGCGCGTGGTGAACAGACGCTCGATCAGTTTCTCGCCGACGCCACGGAAATGATGTCGGGCCTGTCGCGGTGCGCGGGTGTCGTTCTCACCGAAAAGCAGGTGGAGCGGCTCAAGCACATCGAGTTCGTCGCGCTCGAACCGGGCAAGGCGCTCGTCGTGCTCGTCGGCGAAGACAACCGCGTCGAAAACCGCATCATCACCCTGCCGCAGGGGCTGCCGCCGTCGGCGCTCGTGGAGGCGGCGAATTATCTCAACGCGCACATCCGCGGCCAGACGATGGAGGAGGCGCGGGCGGCCGTCGAACGCGACCTTGCGCATGCCAAGGCAGAACTCGACCAGCTGACGCAGAAGGTCGTTCAGGCAGGGCTCGCGACCTGGTCAGGGGCGTTCGGTGACAAGCAGAGCCTGATCGTGCGCGGGCAGTCCAATCTGCTGCAGGACGTCGAAGCGATCGAGGATCTCGAGCGGATCAGGAAGCTGTTCGACGATCTCGAAAGTAAACGGGAACTGGTGCGGCTCCTGGGGTCGGCGGAACGCGGGGAGGGTGTGTCGATCTTCATCGGATCGGAAACGCAGCTTTTTTCGCTGTCGGGTTCGTCGCTCGTCGTGGCACCCTTCCGCGACGGCAACCGCAAGATCGTCGGCGTTCTCGGGGTAATCGGTCCGACCCGCCTCAACTATGCCCGCATCATTCCGATGGTGGACTATACGGCGCAGCTCGTCGGCCGCATCCTGACTTGATTTTCCAATGTGTTGGGCCGATATGGCGGGGGTTGATCAATCGCGCCCCGGCTGATGCCGTGCGGGTGCATTTGCGAGGTACATCATCATGAATGACGGGAAAAATGCGCAGAACGGCGCGGGCGCTGAGCCCGGCCACGAACCTGCCGAAGACGTCGCGGTTCAAGGTGAGGCCGCCGCCAAGCCTACGCATGCCGACGACCTCATCGCGCAATTGCGTCGCGACCTTTCGGACTACAAGGACCGGAACCTGCGGCTTCTCGCCGACATGGAAAACCTGCGCCGCCGGACGGAAGAAGAGAAGGCAAGCGCAGCCAAGTACAGCGTGCAGAAGTTCGCCGGCGACATCGTCAATCTCGTGGACAATTTCCAGCGTGCGACGGGGGCGGTGCCGGCGGGTGCGGCAGAGGCCGATCCGACGCTGAAGAGCCTCGTCGACGGGGTGGCGATGACAGAGCGGGAGTTCTTGAACGTGCTCGAGCGGCACGGGGTCAAGCGCATCAAGTCGCTCGGCGAAATTTTCTCTCCGCACTTCCATCAGCCGATGATGCAGATTCCCAATCCCGAGGTGCCGTCCGGTACGATCCTGCAGGTCTTGCAGGAGGGTTACATGATCGGCGACCGTGTGCTCAGGGCTGCCGTCGTGACGGTGTCGTCGGGCGGACCGAAGCCGGGGGCGGTGGCGGAACCGCAGGGGGATGCCAATGCTGCGCCAGGGGACGATAAGGCGGGGGACGAGGCGAGCGGGGCCGGTCCATCGGGTAGCGAGCAGGGCTGATCGTCGAGGTTACTTCGGCTTCGTGACGCGGCGCAGTGTGAGATTGAGGCGGCCACCGGCGGGAAACACTGGCGGTGCCAGCAAGGTGCTCGAACCGCCGAGGATGCGATCGATGCCATGAAACGCCAGGCGGCTCTCGCCGGCGAGAAGCAGGACATCGCCGGATGCGAGACGGATGCGCGCCTTGGGGCCGGATCTCGTTACTCCGCCGACATGGAAGACTGCGGTATCGCCGAGGCTGACTGAAAGAACCGGGGCTTCGAAGTCCTCTTCGTCCCGATCCTGATGTGATCCCATCTTCGCGGTCGTGTCGTAATAGTTGACGAGGCAAGCCTCGGGCGGGGCAGGATAACCCGACAGCCGGTGCCAGAGGTCTAGAAGGATGGACGGGATGGCCGGCCATGGCCTTCCGGTCACAGGATGATGCGGCTGATAGCGATAGCCGCCGCGATCGGAGACCCATCCAAGGGGACCGCAATTGGTCATACGAACGGAGAACGGTTTGCCCGTTCGTGGCATGGTCGGGCTGAAAAATGGTGCAACTTCAATTATCTGTACCAAGTCTCGGAGCAGTGCCTGCTGCGTGTCGAGGGTCAGTTTTCCGCTCAGGTACATGACAGACGGGGGGAGTGGTGCCGGCATGTGCTCACTGTTGCAGTTTGGCCGTCGCTGGCCGGTGAAAACGCGTATTTTCCCTGAGGGCAGGCATTGCCGCACTCCGCCCCCCCTCCTATATACCAGTCACAAAAACGTCAGCAGCGGGGATCGTTGATCCGGGCCGGGTACGGCCGCGATACCGGATGCCAGCAGTCGTTCGCCGGTGGGATTACCGGAGGCGGCGGGGCCGGGCGATCTGCCTCAAGAAAGGACATACACATCATGGCGAAAGTTATCGGCATCGACCTCGGCACCACGAATTCGTGCGTGGCCGTCATGGATGGCTCCAAGCCGAAGGTTCTGGAAAACTCGGAAGGCGCGAATACGACGCCATCCATCGTCGCGTTCACCGACGGCGAACGGCTCATCGGCCTGCCGGCGAAGCGCCAGGGTGTCACCAACCCAACGAACACGCTGTTCGCCATCAAGCGTCTCATCGGCCGGCGCTACGACGACCCGATGGTCGAGAAGGACAAGAAGCTCGTCCCCTACAAGATCGTCAAAGGTCCGAACGGCGACGCCTGGGTCGAGGCGCAGGGCAAGCAGTACTCGCCCGCAGAGATCTCCGCCGCGATCCTCCAGAAGATGAAGGAAACCGCCGAGGCCAAGCTCGGCGAGCCGGTGACACAGGCCGTCATCACGGTGCCCGCCTATTTCAACGACGCCCAACGTCAGGCCACGAAAGACGCCGGCAAGATCGCCGGTCTCGAAGTTCTGCGCATCATCAACGAGCCCACGGCAGCGGCGCTTGCGTATGGTCTCGACAAGAAGACGGACGCCAAGACGATCGCGGTGTACGACCTCGGCGGTGGTACGTTCGATATCTCGATCCTCGAAATCGGGGATGGCGTGTTCGAAGTTAAGTCGACGAACGGTGACACGTTCCTCGGCGGTGAAGACTTCGACATGCGTCTCGTCGAGTATCTCGCGGCCGAGTTCAAGAAAGAGAACGGCGTCGATCTGAAGAACGACAAGCTCGCGCTGCAGCGTCTCAAGGAAGCCGCTGAAAAGGCGAAGATCGAGCTGTCGAGCTCGCAGCAGACCGAGATCAACCTGCCCTTCATTTCCATGAACGCGCAGACTCAGTCGCCGCTGCATCTGACGATGAAGCTCACGCGCGCAAAGCTCGAAAGCCTGGTCGACGATCTCGTCGAGAAGACGAAAGGTCCGTGCCTGCAGGCGCTCAAGGATGCCGGTCTCAAGGCTGCCGAGATCGACGAGGTCGTGCTCGTCGGCGGCATGACGCGCATGCCGCGCGTCCAGCACGTCGTCAAGGAACTGTTCGGCAAGGAGCCGCACAAGGGCGTCAACCCGGATGAAGTCGTCGCCATCGGCGCGGCCATCCAGGCGGGTGTTCTCAAGGGTGATGTCAAGGACGTCCTGCTGCTCGACGTGACGCCGCTGTCACTCGGCATCGAGACGCTTGGTGGCGTGTTCACGCGTCTCATCGATCGTAACACGACGATCCCGACGAAGAAGAGCCAGGTGTTCTCGACTGCGGAAGACGGTCAGAATGCCGTGACCATCCGCGTGTTCCAGGGTGAACGCGAGATGGCGGCCGATAACAAGATGCTCGGACAGTTCGATCTGGTCGGAATTCCGCCGGCTCCGCGCGGCGTGCCGCAGATCGAGGTGACGTTCGACATCGACGCTAACGGTATCGTCAACGTCAATGCCAAGGACAAGGCGACCAACAAGGAGCAGTCGATCCGAATCCAGGCGTCGGGTGGACTGACGGAAGCCGACATCAAGCGGATGATGGCGGAGGCGGAATCGCACCGGGACGAGGACAAGAAGCGTCGTGATCTCGTCGAGGCGCGCAATCACGCCGAGGCATTCGTGCATACGACCGAGAAGTCTCTCAAGGATCTCGGCGACAAGGTCGCGGCCGCCGACAAGTCGGCGATCGAGGCTGCCATCGCCGCCCTCAAGGAGGCGGCGAAGAGCGAAGACGTCGAGGACATCAAGGCCAAGACCACAGCGCTCGCGCAGGCTTCGATGAAGATCGGTGAGGCGATGTACAGCGGGCAGGCCGGCGGCGGTGACGCCGACGGCGGGGCCGAGACAGCCGAAAAGAAGGGCGACAATGTCGTCGATGCCGATTTCGAGGAAGTGAAAGACGACAAGAAGAAGTCGAGCTGAGGCTTCAAGAGGGCACCGCTCCTGCGAGCGGTGCCCTAGCCTCTTCCGTCAGGTGGGGTTTCAGAAGTTCATTCGATTGCCGGCTGGGGCGCTCGCGTTCGTTCGGCTGCACTGAGCAGGGTCCGGCGCAGGATCTAAGATGACCGAGCCGTCGCAAGATCTGCCATTCGGGAGCTATCGACTATCGCCGGGCCGGGAATGGCTCAGGCGACGAGCCGAGTATTTGCCTGACGGCAGGCTCGGCCGGATGGGGGCGTCGCTTATCCGGAGAGCCCTCATCGGGGAGGGTCGAACGCCGGTCGACATCGAGGTCTTTCCGTCCATAAATGCGCGGCTCTTTCCGTCCACGAACAGGTGCGAAAAGCGTGCCGTGGTCGGGGTCAAGTTCTTCGATCGCGAAGAGCGAGATTTCATGGCGAAGCGGATCGCGCATGCGCCGCGCGATACTGTCGCGGTTGTCGATCTCGGAGCAAACGTCGGGCTCTACGGGCTTTCGGCGGTGGCGGCAGGGCGGAACGCCGGCAAGGGCGTCAAGGTGCTGGCGGTCGAGCCGGATACGGAGACGCGGCGCCGGCTGGAACGGAACATCGCCTTCTCCGGTGCTCGAGATACGTTCGCCGTCGTTGCAGCGGGCGTCGGGGCACGTCGCGGAACCGCCTATCTGGCCGGGCATGCGACCAACCGCGGACAGCACCGGGTCGTCGACGGTGGCAGTGACAGCACGGATGGTGGGGCGGGTCACTCCCGGATCGAAATCCTGCCTCTTCTCGACATCTGCCGTACGCACGGTTTCGACCGGATCGATATTCTCAAGATCGATGTGGAAGGCTTCGACTACGACGTACTCGAGGCGTTTTACGCCAGTGCGCCACCGTCACTCTGGCCCGAGGCGGTCATCGTCGAGGTCGGGCGGGGCGAAGCCGGGCGTGACGAAAACGACGCTCCGGTCGTGAAATTACTCGGTTCGCACGGCTACGACCTTGCCCAGCGGACCAAACTCAATGCGCTCATGGTCGCGAGACCGGGATCGAAAAGGTAGGCCACAGTCATGGCGAAGCGGGATTATTACGACGTTCTCGGCGTCTCCAGGACAGCAGACGAGGCGCAACTGAAGTCGGCCTATCGCAAGCTGGCGATGCAGTACCACCCGGATCGTAATCCGGGTGACGCGGTGGCGGAGCAGAACTTCAAGGAAGTGAACGAAGCCTATCAGGTGCTGTCTGACGCACAGAAGAGGGCGGCGTACGACCGTTTCGGTCATCAGGCTGTCGACGGCAGTGGTGGGGCTGGCGCTGGTGGTTTTGGTCCCGACTTCGCGTCGTCGATGTCCGACATCTTCGACGACCTGTTCGGAGATTTCATGGGCGGGCGGCGCGGACGGCAGCGCTCGGGACGCGAGCGCGGCGCCGATATTCGCTACAACATGGACATATCGCTCGGGGAGGCGTTTCAAGGCAAAACCGCGCAGATCCGCGTGCCGACGAGCGTCGGCTGCGAGACCTGCTCGGGGACCGGTGCCAAGGCCGGGACACAGCCCGTGCAATGCGGGGCATGCGCGGGGACGGGAAAGGTCCGGGCGAGCCAGGGCTTTTTCACGATCGAGCGGACGTGCGGGCAGTGTCAGGGACGAGGCGAAGTCATCAAGGATCCGTGCCCGAACTGCTCGGGGTCGGGGCGGATCACGAAGGAACGGACACTCTCGGTGAACATTCCGGCCGGCGTCGAAGACGGCACGCGCATCCGTCTCGCGGGCGAGGGTGAAGCGGGACTGCGAGGGGGCCCGCCCGGGGATCTCTACATTTTTCTCTCGGTCACCCCGCACGAGTTTTTCCAGAGAGACGGCGCCGACATCTTCTGCCGCGTTCCGATCGCCATGACGACAGCTGCGCTCGGCGGGCAAATCGAGGTGCCGACGCTCGACGGCAGCATGACACGGGTGAAGATCCCGGAGGGCTGCGAAACCGGCAAGCAATTCCGGCTCAAGGGCAAGGGTATGCCGGTGCTCCGGTCGAAGACACTGGGCGACATGTACATCCAGGTCGACGTCGAAACGCCGAAGAACCTGACGTCGCGGCAGCGGGAGCTTCTGCGCGAATTCGAGACGGCCAGCAACAAGGAGACGTCGCCGGCGTCTGACGGATTTTTCGCCCGCGTCGCAAGTTTCTTCGGCGACGGGAAGTCGAACTGAGCATCTGGTGTCGGGCGATCACGACATTTCACATTGTCGCGCGCGATCCCTCCGGTAACCGACTGGTGCGGTTTGTAGGGCACGGTGGAGGCGCCCTAGCATGCCGTGCGAGGGCCTGCTGTCGAAACCGAGGCGGCTGTGTGCTATCCCGATTCGGCGGGTAGTTGCGTGACGAAACCCGGCTCTTATCTCGAAGCCGGGATCAGGCAAGGAACGATGATGACGACGAGCGGCGTTTCACTTTCAAGGGTCTGGTCTGGCGACCGTGCGCATTCGCGTCGGCGCGGGTTGGCAGCCGTGATCGCTGTGGGCTTGTTGGCAAGCCCCGCAAATCCGGCCGGTGCCGACGACAACATGTCCTGGGTCCGCTTCCCCAGCCAGCGCTCGGACACCATCGGTCCGGACGGGATCGACCGTGAGTTCATCAAGCAGTGGGAGGCCAGCCCGCCGAAGGGCTTTCCGACGCTGGCGAAGCAAAATCTCGCGGCAATGAAGGCGGCAATCCAGCAATACGAGAAGATCGTCTCGGAGGGCGGGTTCCCCGTCATTCCCGAACAGAAGCTGGTACTCGGTGCGCTTTCGCCGGCGGTGTCGCTGCTCAAACAGCGCCTCGTCCTGTCGGGCGATCTCCGCGACGATAGCGATCTGTCGCAGAATTTCGACTACGATCTCGAGAAGGCCGTTCGCCGGTTCCAGGCCTCCAACGGCCTCAGTCCGACAGGCGTCGTGGACCAGAGGACGATCGTGGCGCTCAATGTTTCGGCCGGGACGCGCCTTCGGCAACTGCGCGTCAACTTCCAACGGCTGACCGAACTCGCCCGCACGGTTCCAAAAAAATATGTCGTCGTGAACATTCCGGCGGCCCAGATCGAGGCCATCGATGGCGATGCGGTGATATCGCGGCATGCGGGCGTGGTCGGAAAGATCGATCGGCAAACACCGATCCTCAGATCGCAGATTCACGAACTCAACTTCAATCCGGTCTGGCATCTGCCACCGACCGTGATCACGAAAGATCTGGTGCCGAAGGGCGCGGAGATGGCGTCCAAGGGGCAGAACGTGCTGGCCAAGTACGGTATCGACGCCTACGACGGGACTGGTCGCAAGATCGACAGCTCGAAGATCAACTGGTCGTCCGGAGCGGCACGGGGCTATACCTTCAGGCAGCAGCCGGGGCCGGAAAATCCGCTCGGCTTCGTGAAGATCAATTTTCACAACAGCCATTCGGTCTACATGCATTCGACACCGTCCGAGACGCTCTTCGGCCGGAACTTCCGCGCCGCGAGTTCAGGGTGCGTTCGGGTCGGAGGAATCGAGAAGCTCGCCGCGTGGTTGATGGCCGATCAGGGTTGGTCGATCGAACGCGTCATGGACATGAAGAAGTCCGGTGAGCGGCTCGACGTGAAGCTCAAGAAGCCGATGCCGCTGTACTTCGTCTATGTCACAGCGTGGGCCACCGAAGACGGCGTCATCCAGTTCCGTCGGGACCTCTACAACAAGGACATGGTCGGGACGGTCGCCGGGAACTATTGACGGCGGGCGCAAACGAACGTTCATGCTTGATCGACTGCGACGATCGGAGCACCGATCGCAAGTTGTCGCGATTTTCCCTGCTGTTCAATTCGTAGACTGGAGCCGCGCCCGCGGGATGTTCGCCGGCGGGTTCGCACGAATAAGTCCCGCTGGAGCCTTGGCCGGCTGGGCTACCGGCTGTCGTCCGCCTTCCGGGGCGGATGGCGCTGCGACGTAGGGGATCTCGTCGCGTGGCGGCCATCTGAAGTCGTCGGCGCGGCCCGGCTTGGGTGGGAGACGGTCCCCCCTTATCCAAACAGTATTGTAGATCTCCTGTGCCGGAGAAGCCGCGCCCTTCGCCTGCGAGCCACTATTCTGGCTTGGGGCCACGAAAAGACTGAGAGTGGTACCGTCGGAAAGTTCGGCGGCGATCGTGTCGAAGGTCTGATTGTTGACCTGGGCGGTTTCCTTGCGCTTCAGGAGCGTGAGGGTTGCTGCAGAAATCGGCGGTCGCACGATTTCGGTGGTTACGTTTTCTTCGCGGCCGGTCTGGTCGGGAATGCGGAGCACGAGCCGGCTGGTTTCCGACTTGTGATCCGTGATCGATGCCGGCTGGCGTCCGGGGGCAGGGACGGGGGTAGCGGAAGGCTGCGCGGTGGCCTGGCCGCGACCGTCTTTCTGGGACGGCTGCACCTGAGGGGCGAGGTTGGCCCGCTGCGGAGCGACGTATGGTTTGTCCGGATTGATGCGCCGCTGTTCTGCCTCGGTGCCGGCGAGCGGCACGGCCCGTTCGGCGTAGGCGATGGCGAGATCCTTCCTGATTTCCTTTTCGATGATGGCGGCGAGCTTTCGATTGCCGATCCAGCTCAGGCTTACGCCGTCGGATTCGCGCAGTCGCTGGATATCGCCGGAAAAGTCCGGCCCGTACTGGGAGTAATTGCCGTCTTCGTCGACGAAAGCGGGTTGGATGTCGATGAAGCGCACGCCGTTGACAAAGGCCTTGTCGCGCAGGACCTCGCTCAGCATCATCGCGTCGGCGTTGGCTTCGTCACGCCGAAGAGGTGGCTGGCCGACGAGATAGACGGCGACGCCTCGCCGCTTCAGGGCTTTCAGCAGCCGGTCGACGCGTCGTCCGTACTCGGCCTGCCATGCTTCCGTTCCGAGACGGAGCAGAGGCGCACCTGGTGCGGCGCGGAAATTGGTGCGATCTGAAATGCCGAAAAAGAGGATGCCGATCTGCAACGGGTCGCGTGACTGCTCTTCTGCGCGGATGTCGTCTTCGTGATCGAAGCGCACCAGCGGAACGAGCGTTCGTGCCCGTCGCAGGACCTGTACGCGCGGCTCGGTCTGCAGCGTTTCCGCCAAAGCGGGAAGAAGGCTTTCGGCCATCCAGTCGCCGTAGACCTGGACACGGTAGGTGTCGGCCGGAGGGAAAGGCGTGATGTAGCTGGATGAGGGGCCAACGTCGCTGCCCGCGACCTGTGCGTCAGCGCCGGGCGAACAGGCGAAGACCGCAGACACGAACACGCCCACGACCGCAATGATATGACGCAGCGGCCCGCGCCGAGAGGCGTGTATTCTTGCAATTTGAGCCGATGTCGTCGGTCCGACCGCCATTGTCAAAGCACCCGCTCGTCGTGTCGCTTCCAAGGTCGTGATTCCCGTCTGCACCACTATAGCCGTGTCGTGCGACCAACGCATCAGGTCGTTGACCGGGGCCTAGTTGCGACGTTCTGTCCGAAGCTGGCGGAGCACGGCGATCGTCGGATGTGCATCGGGAACGAGGGCGCGAGCTTTCTGATAATTGCGCAGCGCGTCCCTGGTGTACTGACCGACGATGCCGTCGATCGGGCCGGGATCGAACCCTGCCGCTGCCAAAAGCCGCTGCAACTCGCTTGTTTCGTTCATGGACAATGCCACGTCGTCGGGCGGCCATGCTGCCGACATCGGGCTGCCGCCGGCCAGTCTGTCCGCCAGGTGACCTACGGCGATCGCGTAGGCGGTGGACCGGTTGTATTTCAGCAGAACGCCAAAATTCGAGGAGGCGAGAAATGCCGGGCCGGCAGCGCCGGCAGGAAGAACGATCTGCCACGTGGGCTCGTCATCGAGGGGGATCAGGCCGGTTGCGGGTCTGACACCGAGCATCTGCCACGCGGCGACGGAACGCGCGGACTGCGGTCCGCTGAGAGCGTAATCAAAGTTCGGCGGCAGCTTCACCTCGCGTGCCCATATGCGGCCTTCGGTCCAGCCGGACGATTTCAGCTGGTTGGCGGCGGTCGCGAGTGCGTCCGGGAGGCTCGAGACGACGTCGCGACGGCCATCACCGTCGAAATCCGTCGCATAGCGCTGCACGCTCGATGGCATGATCTGCATCGGGCCCAACGCGCCGGCCCACGATCCGAGAGCGCGATCCGGTGCGACATCGCCGTTGCCGACCAGCGACAGCGCCGCCGTCAATTCGTCGCGCCAGTAGCTGCGGCGGCGCTGATCGGTAGCGGCGAGCGAGAGCAGGGACCGAATGACGGGGCGGTCGCCGACATTGGTGCCGTAGTTGCTTTCAATCCCCCAGATGGCGACCAGCAGGTGTCGGTCGATGCCGTACCGGCGCTCGAGCTGGGTCAGGAGCGCGGCGTTCTCCACCAGCTTGCGCCTGCCGGCGTCGATCCGCTCCTGGGTGACGCGCTGGGTGAGATAGTCGCCGGCAGTGCGGGTGAATTCCGGCTGTTCCTGGGCGAGGCGCCCCACGTCTTCGGCGGGCGTGCCGGCGGCGGCCAGCAGACGTTCTGTCGTCGCTCGCGGCACGCCGCTCGCCTGGGCTGTACGCGCGACGTCCTCGAGGAGGTCTAGTGCAAAGCCGCTTGTCCTCGGGCGCTCGGTGGCGGGGGGCGACAGGGCCGGTCGCGCCGTATCGAGTGTGCGATCGCGTGTGATGGACGGTTGCGCTCGATCGGGCGTGATCGCGACGTTGGCGTCGACGCGGCTGCCGGTGCCGGCGGTGTCGGCGAATACGAGATAGGCACCGAGTGCGAGGCAAGCGGCTCCGGTGATGATGAAGCCCGGTCCGACATTCCGGCGCGCGTCGTGTTCAGCGATCTCAGCTTCGATGCGGGCTTCGGCGCGGTCGCGAATCTCGTCTGCGTAATTCGCGCTGCGGGGCGGCAGGGGCCGATCGTCTCTTGTCATTTCACACCCGTCTTTACGAGATGGTCGAGCAATGCGGCCGTCGGCCAGCAATCGACCTGCAGCTTAGATTTCACCTGGTAGGCACCAATCACCGATCGTGTGTTGGACCCGGTTTTTCCGTCCAGCTTCTCGATCGGCAAACCGCGCACCAGCAATCGGCGCTGGATGGAGCGGACGTCTTCCTCGCGCAACTGGACGATGTTCGCCCAGGGACGCCTGAAATCCCCGCCGCCCGAGATGCGGTCGGCAAGATTGCCGACGAAGGTGGCATAGAGATCGGACGTATTGTAGCGGCGAATGACCTTATAGTTTTCGGTGACGAGGAAGGATGGGCCGTAACTGCCGCCCGGTGACATGAGGTAGGCTTCCTGGGTCTGTTCGGCGGGTGTGAAGGCCCGTCCGTCGGCGCGTACGATACCGAGTTTCATCCACTCGGAAATGCGTCGGCCCTGATGCGGCCCCTCGAGAGCGCAGGTGGCAGTCCGGCCGAGGTCGACCTCGTAGCCCCAGGGCAGACCGGTGACCCAACCCTTTTGCTTCAGCTGCCAGGCCGCAGAGGCGAGCGCGTCGGGTGGCGAATTGAAAAGATCCGGGCGTCCGCCGCCCAATCCGCGGAGCGAGGTGTAGAACTCGCTCGGCATGAACTGCGTGAGGCCCATCGCGCCGGCCCAGGACGACCGCATCGTCTCGGGCGTGGCGATCCCGTCTTCGACCATCTTTAGCGCGTAGAGGAACTCGGTGCGGAACATGTCCTTGCGCCGGCCGACCCAGGCTTGCGTGGCGAGCACGCGCAATGCCGCGTGCGGAAGACGGTAGGTGCCGAATGCCGTTTCTCGGCCCCAGATGGCGAGAAGGATCGGGCCTTCGACACCAATCTCCCGCTCGATGCGGCGAATGGCATCCGCATGTTTCGTCGCCAGCGTCCGGCCCTGGGTTGCGAGGTTCGCGAGCTGGCGCGCGTTGATGTAGTCCTGGGGAGGGCGGACGAATTCCGCCTGTTTGGCGGCGCTCGGCGGCCGACCGGGGACTTCGAGATCGGGGAGGGAGAAATCCGGCGTCAGCCCCCGCGTCGCTCGGTCGAACGTCGTACGGCTGATATTGTAGGGCGGGCGGCTGGCTTCGGCCCAGAGGCTCGCGACGAAGGCCTGGAACGACGGATCGGCGGTGGCGACCCTGGACGAAGCGCCGAGCAGAGCCAGCGCGAGCATGGTCAGCAGGGCGGTGAATTTTCGCATCGTCATTCGGATTTCAACGCTGACCTGTCCAGGAGGCATGGGCGGGAAGCGGCCCGGGCCAGCTTCGTTGACGGGATGTTTATGGCAGGAATTTGCGTCAAGACCAACGTCGGGACGGCCGACGTGTGCAGGCGTTCACCTGAACAGCGTTGAAGGTCGGGGCTGGATCAGGCAAAAGCGCGTCATGTCGCGGCACATCTCACCCTACCACGCACCCGGTTTTTATCAGGACGCTCTCGCCAAGGGGCGGCATCGTGACATCGTCGGCGGGCGCTGGGAGGAGACCGGGCGCGTCCAGATGGCGCTTCTCGTCGACGCGGGGCTCGCGCCGCAACATGTCCTGCTCGACATCGGCGCCGGAAGCCTGCGGCTCGGATGCAAGGCGGTGCCCTATCTAGATCCAGGGAACTACTGGGCTACCGACATGTCGGGCGCGCTCCTGCGCAAGGGGTATGACGCGGAGATTACAGACAAGGCGCGTTTGCCGAGGGAACATCTCGTCGAGGACAAGACCTTCGAATTCGTCGGCATTCCGGCCAGCGTCACACACGCCATCGCGTTCGCGGTGTTCACGCATCTGCCGATGAACTTCCTTCGGCGCGCACTGATCTCGGTGCACGGGCGATTTCCGAAGCTGGACCTGTTCCTGTTCACGGTCTTTCTCGCGCCAGATGCGACGTCGTCGCTGCTCCCGGTGCGCCAACCCGATGGCGCGGTCACGCACGACACGCGGGCGCCCTATCACATGCTGGAGGAGGACGTGCGGCATCTCTGTGCCGCATCCGGGTTCGAGGTGGCGAGGGATGCGCGTCGGCTGCCGCGAGGCCAGGTTCTGTTCGTCGCGCGTCGCAGGTGATGTCCCGGGCAGCCGATCAGGTCTTGTTGCGCTTGCCGAGTGCGTCTTCCCAGGCAAGCGCGTTGGCGACGATGCCGTCGAGGTCGTCGAGCGCGGGTTGCCAGGCGAGGGTCGCGCGGATCTTTTCGGAGGCTGCGACGATCATGGCGGGATCGCCGGGACGGCGATCGCTCATCTTCACGTTCATCGGCTTGCCGGAAACGCGGCGGACCGCGTCGAGAACCTCGAGAACCGAATAGCCCTTGCCGTAACCGCAGTTGAAGATGTCGGACTTGCCGCCCTTTTCGAGGTGGCCGAGAGCTGCGACGTGGGCGCGGGCGAGGTCGGTGACGTGGATGTAGTCACGCACGCAGGTGCCGTCAGGTGTGTCGTAATCGGTGCCGAACACTTCCATGCCGGGACGCTTGCCGAGAGCGGTTTCGCAGGCGACCTTGATGAGATGCGTGGCGCCTTTGGTCGACTGGCCGGTGCGGCCCCTGGGATCGGCGCCAGCGACGTTGAAGTAGCGCAGGGCGACGTAGTTGAACTCCGGGTGGGCGAATGCGGTGTCGCGCAGCATGATTTCGGTCATGAGCTTCGAGGAACCGTAGGGCGACATCGGCTCGAGGCCAGTCGTCTCGCGCACCGGCATTTCCTTGGCCATGCCGTAAACGGCCGCAGTGGAGGAGAAGATGAAGTGCTTCACCTTCGATATGACGGCGGCCTCGATCAGGGACCGGGACTTGACAGTGTTGTTCAGATAATAGCCGAGCGGGTCGGCCACGCTTTCGGGGACGACGATGGAGCCGGCGAAGTGGATGATGCCCGTGACGCCGTAGCGGTCGATGGTCGCGCGGATCAGGTCCTGGTCGCCGATGTCGCCGACGACGAGGCGGGCGGTTTCCGGCAAGGCCCAGCGAAAGCCCGTGGTCAGGTTGTCGACGACGACGATCGGACGCCCGAGATCGGCCAGTTCGTGGGACATGTGGCTGCCGATGTAGCCGGCGCCGCCGGTAACCAGAATCGTCATAGGGAACTCTCGGGGAAACGCATGAACGGGATGGCTCGGGTCGTGACCGGCGGCCTACGTCGTTTCTGCCATGGTTCGATTAACAGCGGTTTACGGGGATTTTAACGGCTCGAATATATGCCTTCTCCGGATCGCCAACTGTTGTTCCCGAGGCTTGTGGCCAAAGGCATGCGGCGTCACATTTTCGCGCGGTTCGTAAGGTTCTAGGCGCTTGCCGGCCGGCGGGCGACGCGCGTATCCCGAGGTCAGGACTTCCTTAACCAAGCAGGACTGCGACGCATGACTTCTTCCCGTCCGAAAAAGATCCGCAAGGCCGTGTTTCCGGTCGCCGGTCTCGGTACCCGGTTCCTGCCTGCCACAAAGGCCATGCCGAAGGAGATGCTGACGGTTGTCGACCGGCCGGTGATCCAGCACGTGGTCGACGAGGCGCGCGAGGCGGGCATCGAGCACTTCATTTTCGTTACGGGCCGCAACAAGGGCGTCATCGAGGATCATTTCGACAGCCAGTTCGAGCTCGAGAATACGCTCGAGATGCGGGGCAAGAAGAGCGAACTCGAATTGCTGTTCCGCGATCTGCCAAAGCCGGGGCAGACGAGCTTCACGCGGCAGCAGGCGCCGCTCGGCCTCGGGCATGCGGTGTGGTGTGCGCGGGAACTCGTCGGCAACGAGCCGTTCGCGCTGCTGCTGCCGGACATGCTGCACCATGCGCCGAAGTCGTGCATGGCGGAGATGATCGAGGCCTACGACCGGCTCGGCGGCAATCACGTTGCCGTCAAACCGGTGCCGGAAGACCAGACACACATGTACGGGATCTGTGGCGTGGCGGATTCTTCGGCCAAGGTTTCGGCGATCACGAAGATGGTCGAGAAGCCGCCGCGGGGGACGGCTCCATCCAATCTGCACATCACGGGGCGGTACATCCTGCAGCCCGAGATATTCGCGCTGCTCGAAGCGCAGGAGCGCGGCGCAGGCGGGGAAATCCAGCTGACCGACAGCATGATCAAGCTCGCGGGCGCCGGGGGACAATCGTTCCATGCGGTGCGCTTCGATGGCGAGATCTTCGACTGCGGCTCCAAGATCGGCTGGCTGACGGCCAACGTCGCCTATGCGCTGAAGCGTTCCGACCTTGCGACGTCATTCAAGGAAGAGATCAAGAAGCTGCTTTGAGCTGATTGCTGCGAGCGTTCTTCCGCGCTTCTCCGAAAGCAATATCCGGGCCTGGCGATCTGGCGCCGGATCCGGCGCCTCGGCATTCTGATGGCTGCGTCATGCTGTATCAGATCGCCTGTTGCAGTCGGGGCGCGGGTGTGGTTCTAGCATCGGGACAAGTGAGGTCCTGATGCTCATCTACAAGATCGTCGACAGGGCGGCGTGGCAGGCGGCCATGGCCGAGGGCGTGTTCCACGGGTCGGCGGACGACGTCAGGGACGGTTTCATCCATTTTTCGACCGGCGTGCAGGCGCCGACGACGGCACGCAAGCATTTCCGTGGGCGGGACGATCTCGTGCTCGTCGCGTTCGATGCGCAGTCGTTCGGGCCGGACCTGCGCTGGGAGGTTTCGCGCGGCGGCGATCGGTTCCCGCATCTCTACGCCCCGCTGAAGACGGCGCTCGCGATTTGGGTCAAGGACCTTCCCGTCGGAGCCGACGGCGTACACGTGTTTCCGCAGGAGAACTGACAGTCATGCTCTCGGCCCTGTTTCATCTTGCCAAGCCGGTACTGTTCTCGTTCGAGGCGGAGCAGGCGCACGAAATGTCGCTCAAGGCGCTCGAAAGCGGCGTCTATCCCCGCGATCTGGTGGCCGACAGCCCGTCCCTCGCGGTCGAGGCGTTCGGGCTCAGATTCTCGAATCCGGTCGGGATCGCTGCCGGCTACGACAAGGATGGTCGCGTTCCGGATGCCATACTCGGTATGGGGTGCGGCTTTGCCGAGATCGGCACGGTGACGCCGAGGCCGCAGGAAGGCAATCCGCGTCCGCGCGTTTTTCGACTCGTGAGTGACAAGGCGGTCATCAACCGCCTCGGGTTCAACAATGGTGGACATGACGCGGCGCTCAGGCGTCTCGAAGCACGGAGCGCCAAGGGCGGGATCGTCGGTGTCAACATCGGGGCCAACAAGGACACAGACGACAAGGCCGCCGATTACGTCGCCGGGCTCCGGCTGTTCAATCCGCTGGCCAGCTACTTCACCGTCAACATCTCGTCGCCCAACACGCCGGGGCTCAGGGACCTGCAGGCACCGGCGGCTCTCGATGATCTTCTGCGTCGGGTGATGGCGGCACGCGAGGAACTGGTCCAGGGTGGCGGTCCGCGCCGGCCTGTGATCGTGAAGATCGCACCGGACATCGCAGAGGCCGACCTTCCCGCCATCGTCGAGCGGCTCGTTGCGCGTGCGGTCGATGGTATTGCGGTGTCCAACACCACGCTGTCGCGTGCCGGTCTGACGGACGCAGAGCGAGCCAAGGAAGCAGGTGGACTATCCGGCGCACCGCTCTTTCACCGGTCGACCGTCGTACTCGCCCGCGTCTATCAGTTGACCGAAGGGAAAATCCCGCTGATCGGCATCGGTGGCATAACCTCCCCCGAGACGGCGGTTCAGAAGATTGAAGCCGGGGCGACGTTGCTTCAGCTCTATACCGGTCTCATATACGAGGGGCCGGGTCTCGTCCCCCGCATCAAACACGGGCTGCAGGCGGCGGCGCGGCGGACTGCGGGCAATTCGATCGCGATGCTCACGGGCGTCCGCGCGACGGAATGGGCCGGGAAATCGCTCGAGGGCTGACGTACCAGCCTGCATCTCGGGATGCGCCCTGAGCCCGGCGATGAGACCTGTCGAAGGGCAAGTGCAGGCAGAATGGCGCGTAACGGTCGGGCATCGTCGGCGAGTGGGAAAGTGGGCGCACTGCCGGCGCCTTTTGCCGCCTGGTTCGCACAGCGAGGCTGGACACCGCGCCCGCATCAGATGCAACTCGTGGCGCAAGCCGAGACGCGTCGTCCGGTGCTTTTGATCGCGCCGACGGGTGGCGGCAAGACGCTGGCGGGGTTTCTGCCATCGCTGATTTCACTGCATGCGAGTGGGCGCGGACAGATGCGCCGTCGCCGGCGGCTGCATACGATCTACATTTCTCCTCTGAAGGCGCTGGCGAGCGACATCGCACGCAATCTGACGGCGCCGGTGTCGGAGATGGGCCTCGGTATCAGGATCGAGACGCGATCGGGTGACACGAGTGTTGCGCGCAGGAAGAGGCAGCGGGAGACGCCGCCGGACATCCTGCTCACCACACCGGAGCAACTCGCGCTGCTGCTCAGTCACGAAGACAGCACGCATCTTTTCGGCGAGGTGGACACGGTCATACTCGACGAGCTGCATGCGCTCGCCGGATCCAAGCGTGGCGATCTTCTCGCGCTTGGGCTCGCGCGGCTCAGTGCGATCGCGCCGCAGTCCAGACGGATCGGATTGTCTGCGACGGTGGCGCGGCCTTCTGAACTCAGGGCGTATCTCAGCGTGCAGTCGTCACCCGATACGGTGACCGACCTGTCCGATATCGTACGCGTCGCCGGCGGTGCGGAGCCCGATATCGGAATCATCGAGGCCGACGAGCCGCTGCCGTGGGCAGGGCATAGCGCGCGCTACGCGATGCCGCGCATCTACGAGGCGATCAAGGCGGCGCGGTTATCACTGGTGTTCGTCAATACGCGCAGTCAGGCGGAACTCGTTTTCCAGGAACTCTGGCGCATCAACGAGGATGCCTTGCCGATCGCGCTGCATCACGGATCGCTCGATGCCGTGCGGCGAAGACGGGTCGAGGCGGCCATGGCGGAGGGCCGGATTCGTGCGGTTGTCGCGACGTCGACACTCGATCTCGGTATCGACTGGGGTGACGTGGATCTCGTCGTCAACGTCGGCGCACCCAAGGGTGCGAGCCGGCTTATCCAGCGTGTGGGACGTGCCAATCATCGCTTCGACGAGCCGAGCCGGGCCCTGCTCGTGCCGGCCAACCGGTTCGAGGTTCTGGAGTGCCGGGCGGCGCTCGATGCGGCCAAGGCGGGGGCGCAGGACGCGGTGTTGTCGCGACGCGGTGCGCTCGACGTTCTCGCCCAGCACATCTGGGGACGTGCCTGCGCGGGACCTTTTCACGCCGGAGAGCTCTACGCGGAAGTACGATCGGCCGCGCCGTTCGCCGATCTCGATCGGGGGACATTCGATCGGGTTCTCGATTTCACGGCAACGGGTGGCTACTCGCTGCGTGCCTATGAGCGTTTCGCCCGACTGCGGGTGTTGGACGATGGCCGGCTCAGGCTTTCGCACCCGAAACTCGCACACACCTACCGCATGAATGCCGGCACCATCGTCGAGGCACCGATGATCAAGGTTCGGCTCGCCCGTTTTGGTAGCAAGAAGCTCCCCATGTACCGCGTCCTGGTGGCGGACTCGCGGGCGTGGCGCGACGGGCGTCACCTCGAAAACCTCGGCACCAACGCACCCCGCGCCGCGACCAACGCCTTCCTCGTCAACTAC
>DAOMWV010000029.1:0-20105 GCA_035436725.1 Hyphomicrobiaceae bacterium | reverse complement strand
CATTTATGAGCTGGCCAAGGGAGAGCTTGGCCGGCTCATTTGCTTTCATGCAGACCGGCGCGTGTTTCCCGAAGTGAAGGCTCACGAGGAAATAGGCGGCTCTTTCGGTGCGATGCCCCCAACCCCTAGCCCCTTCCCGCTGCTTTCATCGCGCTTAAGATGCCCATCAGCATACGCGCGGGGCGGGAAAGAACCGGAAAGGTGGCGTTTGCGGTTGCCCGTCACCCTAACCCTCTCCCCGCGAACGGGGAGAGGGGAAGGAACCGAAACGACGGATTGTGGCGTTACCAGCCGAAGTGACGATGGCGGGGGCGGTAGTAGGAGTAGCTGGTGTAGTAGCGCGGGCGGTAATAGCGGCGCTCGTAGGCATAACTGCGGTAGTAACGTTTGCGATAGTGCTTGCGGTGGATTTCCCGCGCGATGAGACCACCGATGATCGCACCGACGACGACGCCGGCAACGACGCGGCCGCTTCGGGCCTCGACGGACGTTGTATTCAAGGACATTCCGGTCGCAGCGGTCATGACCGCCAAGGTCGACGCCAGAAGAAATCTGCGCATGACGCACCTCCAGGGTTCACATCCCTCCCCGGGAACAACTTGAGCGTAGAGTCGCGAGCAATGAAAATCAAGAACCGACGTTCTGCCGACGCGTCTGTTGCCGGTGCGACAGGAGCGAAGCACTGGATGACGCGCGCCTCGACGCTGCTGTCATGAAAGCCGGATGCGAATAGCAGACGTGTCTACGCTCCGATGGACAACGACGTCCAACGACGGTGACACTCGCACGATCTCACCATGTCGTGTCCGGGAATTCAGAAATGCAGCGAGTGGCGCAGCCCTTCCGTTTACACGTCGACGATGCCGCAATCGCCGATCTCAAGGATCGCATCGCGCGGACGCGATGGCCGGACGAGCCGCCCGGGGCGCAATGGCAGTACGGCAGCAATCTCGCTTACATGAAGGTGCTGGCGGAGTACTGGCAGACATCGTTCGACTGGCGGGAACACGAGGCGCGCCTCAATGCGTTTCCGCAGTTCAAATTGGGTATCGACGGGGTCGATGTCCACTTCCTGCACGTTCGAGGCAACGGACCCGACCCGAAGCCGATGCTGCTGATCCACGGCTGGCCCGGGTCGGTCTTCGAGTTTCTGGACATCATTCCGAGGCTCACCGATCCAGTGCGGTTCGGTGGGAAAGCCGAGGATGCGCTCACCATCGTCGCGCCGTCACTGCCGGGGTTCGGACTGTCGTTCACGCCGGGGCAGAAACGGCTCGGCATTCCGGAGATCGCGGATTGCTTTGCGGAGCTGATGACGGTGCTCGGGTATTCCAGATTTTTCGCTCAGGGCGGTGACTGGGGGGCGTTCACGTCGTCGGCGATGGGAATCCGGCACAAGGCGCGCGTCGCCGGCATACATTTAAACCTGCTCGGGACCAACCCGGCGACGCCACGCCCGGCGCAGCCGACACCCGAAGAGGAGCAGTACTTCAAGGAAATGACGGTCTGGCTGACGGAAGAAATCGGCTACACGGCAATCCAGGCGACGCGACCGCAGACGCTGGCGTACGGACTCACGGATTCACCTGTGGGGCTCGCCGCGTGGATCGCGGAGAAGTTCCACGTCTGGACGGATCACGACGGCGATCACGAGACCGCAGTTTCACGGGACGATCTCATCGCCAACATCTCGCTCTACTGGTTCACGGGTGCGATCGGGTCGTCATTCTGGCCCTATTACGCGCGCCAGCATGGGGCTTGGCCCATTCCGGCCGGGCAGACGGTCGATGTACCGATGGGATATGCGGCGTTCCCGCGCGAGATCCGCAGGCCGCCACGGTCGATCGCGGAGCGCGACTACACCGACATCCGGCGGTGGACGCCGATGGCGAAGGGCGGGCATTTCGCAGCGCTCGAGCAGCCGGCGGCACTGGCGGCTGACATCCACGACTTCGTCCGGCCGCTGCGGGCGTCGGTCTGACGGTCAGAGACCGTAGTCAGGAGCGCAAGCGACTGCGACGGGCGAGGTAGGCTGTGAGCACGAGTTCGACTGCGCGGCGGATCGCGGGCGAGGCGAAGATCACCGCGGGCAGCATGGTGAGCCAGGCCAAAGCCCAGCTCAGTGACCAGTTGGCGAGGAACTCGGAAACGGTGGCGCTGAGACGCCATGATCCGATGAGGGTTGCGATGCCGGTCGTCAGGGCCGCCTGGACCACACCGTAGAGGAGGAGTGCGAGGCGATTGACGCCGGCCGCGCCGAGGTCGCTGGATCGGAGGTCAGATTTCGCGTCGGGCATCGTAGGGCGGTCGGGATAGCAGAGAGGGCTGACCTTTCGGACAGACCGGGCGGAGAGCGAGCGCGCCGCGCTCTCCCTCGTCCCTGTCACACCGCACACCCGTTAGCCACCCGGAAAACAGCCGAGCTCAGTTGCGGTTCTGGCCACGGAAGGCCCAGCCGGTGAAGCGGGTCTCGATTGCCGCGGTGATGGCGTAGAGAACGATGCCGAGGAAGGCGAGGACGACGAGGCCCGCGAAGACGATCGGAACCTGGAAGCCGGCCTGCGCGTCGAGCATCAACTTGCCGATGCCCTTGTTGGCGCCCACGGTCTCGGCGACGACGGCGCCGACGAAGGCGAGCGTGATCGCGACTTTCAGCGAGCCGAAGAAGTAGGGCATCGAACGCGGGATGCCGACCTTGCGCATGACGTCGAGCTTCGAGCCGCCAAGTGCGCGCAGCACGTCCTCGAGTTCGGGTTCGGTCGTGGCGAGGCCGGTCGCGACGTTGACGACGATGGGGAAGAACGAGATCAGGAACGCGGTCAGGATCGCAGGGATCGCGCCGAGGCCGAACCAGAGTATCAGGACAGGGACGACGGCGACCTTCGGCACCGAATTGAAGCCGATCAGGACGGGATAGACGGCGGCATAGATCGCCTTGTGCCAGCCGACGGCGACGCCGAGGAGGAGGCCGAAGACAGTGGCCAGCGCGAAGCCGGCGAGTGTGGTGCCGAGGGTGTAGAGCGAGTTGTCGATGATCGGCGCGCGATACTGGACGAGCGCCTGCCAGATCTGCGTGGGGGCGGGCAGGATCGTGACGGGTATCGCGAAGGCGCGGCAGGCGAACTCCCAGATCGCGAAAATAGCGACGGTGAAGAGCGTGGGGGCGAGAATCTGGACGACGCGGTCGTTCATCAGTGACGCCCTCCGATGTGGCTGCGCAGTTCGTGGACGAGATCGGAGAAGGGCTGGGTGTAGGTGACTTCGAGATCGCGCGGACGCGGCAGGTCGACACGCGTTGTTTTCACGATGCGACCCGGGCGGTTTGACATGACGTAGACGGTGTCGGCCAAGAAGACGGCTTCGCGCAGGTCGTGGGTGACGAGCATGACAGTGACGCCACGGGCGGCCTGGATGTCACGGAGCGCGCACCACAGTTCTTCGCGGGTGAAGGCGTCGAGTGCACCGAAGGGCTCGTCGAGCATGAGGACTTCGGGCTCGTGGATGAGCGCGCGGCAGATCGAGGTGCGCTGCTGCATGCCGCCGGAGAGCTGCCAGGGGAACTTCTGCGTGAAGCCCTTGAGGCCGACCTGCTGGAGGAGGGCTTCGCATTTTTCGAGGTATTCGGCCTTGTGCGAGCGGATGCGGCTCCGGTGCGGCTCGACGATCTCGAGCGGGAGCATGACGTTCTCGATGGCGGTGCGCCAGGGCAGCAGATTGGAATTCTGGAAGGCCATGCCGACGGACTTCAATGGGCCGGTCACAGGTTTGCCGTGGACGGTCACGGAGCCCTTGGAGGCCATGTGAAGTCCGGAGATGAGCTTCATCAGCGAGGACTTGCCGCAGCCGGAGGGGCCGACGACGGCGATGAACTCCCCCTTGCGAATGGAGAGCGATACGTCGTCGATCGCCTGGACCGCCTGAGGACCGCGGCCGTAGTGCATCGTCACGTTGTCGAGGCGTACAAGTTCGGGAGCGTTGGCGATGATGGACATGCGGCATCACTTTCGGACGGGCTTCTCGGAGTTTGCCGTTAGCAAAGTCCCCTTACCCGCCGCCGGACGATGTCCGGCGGCGCCCTCTCCCTAGAGGGAGAGGGAGAGGGCAAAAGGACCGCAAGCGACAGGAGCTTTACTTCGTCATGCGCTGGTCTTTGGGCGGCAGGAACTGCGGATCGAAGACATCCGCCGCCGAAGGCTTGTTCTTGAAATCGAAGGTGAGGCCGATCTGGTCGATCGACTTCGTGAGACGCGCCATGTCCACGGCGCCAATGCCGTTCGCGTCGGTTTCCTTGGTCACGAAGTTCTTGGAGATCGCGAGTTTCAGGCGCTCGAGTTCGACATCTTCCTTGGCGATCTGGTTGCGCGTCAAAAGCGACTTGATCGCGGTTTCCGGGGACTTGATCGTTTCCTGGATGCCCTTGATGGTGGCGCGGATGAACCCGGCGACGGCCTTCGGATTTTCAGCGGCGAACTTCGGGTTGACGATGATGGCGTTGCCATAGAGTTCGACACCGTGATCGCGCATGTGAAGAACGACGATGTCATCGCCGGCGACGCCGTTGGCCTTGAGGTTCATGTAGGACGAGAACCAGAAACCGGTGATGGCGTCGACCTTGCCCTGGGCGAGCATGGGCTCACGCACGGGGAAGCCGACGTTCTCGATCTTCACCTTCGAGGCGTCGATGCCATTGGCCTTGGTGAAGATGGGCCACTGGGCGTAAGCACCATCGGGAGCGGGCGCGCCGAGGGTCTTGCCTTCGAGATCCTTCGGCTTGGTGATGCCGGATTTCTTCAGTGTCACGATCGAGAAGGCGGGCTGGTCGTAGACCATCATCACGGCCTTGACCGGCGCGTTGTCCTTGCTGTCACGGAACTTGACGAGCGAGTTGATGTCGCCAAATGCAATCTCGTAGGCGCCGGTCGCGACGCGATTGATGGCTTCGACCGAGCCATTGCCGGCGTCGATCGTCACATCGAGACCTTCGGCCTTGTAGAAGCCCTTGTCGATGGCGACGAAATACGGGGCGGCAGGGCCCTCGAAGCGCCAGTCGAGTGCGAACTTGATCTTCGTCTGGGCATGGGCGGCGACGGCTCCGAGGCCGACCGCAAGGGCGGTCAAGGCGAAGCGAGCTGCGTGGCGGATCATCTAGTTCCTCCAGGAGAATGCCGGCCGCAACAGGCGGACGGAACAAGCGCAGACCTTAGACGGGGCTTCCGCCGGCGGACAAGATGGGCGTGCGCGAAAAACGGGCACAATCTGCCGGCCGGTTGGGCGGACGGGGCCCCGTATTTTTCCGGAGCCGCACCCGCTCAAGCGTAGCGCGAGAGAACTGTCCGGACGGCTGGACGGGCCTCCATAGCAGCACGATGTGCTGTGATTTTAGGGAATTTTTTCATGTCGACGCCGTCGGACTCCATCCAGAGTTCCATGACGTAAAGGTAGGGATCGGCGACGGTGTACTGGCTGCCCATGACCCAGGGGCTCGCGAGGTAGTCCGTCTCGATCAGGGCCGCACAGTCCGTCATGTTCGAGGCGACCTTGGCTTTCATCGTCTCCTGTGCGGCGGGATCGTCGGACCAGCGAGACCCGCGCATCTTGTGGGCGTGATTGACGTGAACGGTCGAGGCGAGCCAGGCGTTGAATGCCTGCATCTTCGCGAGATCGAAGGGGTCGGCGGGGGCGAGCTTCGCGGCGGGATAGATCTGCGCGACGTAATAGAGAAGCGCGACATTCTCGGTGAGGATACCGCGGTCGGTCACCAGCGCGGGAACGCGTCCTTTGGGATTGATCGCAAGATACTCGGCGCTGCGCTGCTGGTTGTTCGCCATGTCGAGGCGGACGGTGGTGTAGTTCGCGCCGGCTTCTTCGAGCGCGATGTGGGTCGCGAGGGAGCAGGTCTGAACGCTGCCGTGATAGAGGGTGAGCATGGAGTTTCCTTGTCGTGCAGTGTGGGATTATCCGGTGCGGGATCAGCCGCCGGGCGCGCCTTGCGTGTTGACGTAGAGGGCGTAGACGGACTGGCTCGCCGCCATGAACAGGCGATTGCGCTTGACGCCGCCAAAGCAAAGGTTGGCACAGCGTTCGGGCAGCGCGATGCGACCGATCGGCTTGCCGTCCGGGTTGAACACCATGACGCCGTCGAGAGCGGGGTCGCCCATGCCCCAGCCGCACCAGAGATTGCCGTCGACATCGACGCGGAAACCGTCGGGCGTGCCTGGACCGGCGTCGATCAGGATGCGCTTGTTTGCCAGTGTCGCGCCGTCGGGCTTCACGTCGTAGGCGAGGATCTTGCGATTCGGCACACCGCGACTTTCGACGACGTAGAGGATCTTTTCGTCAGGCGAGAAGGCGAGGCCATTCGGGCCGAGAACGCCTTCGGCGACGACGGTGGTCTTCCCGGTCGCGGGATCGTGACGATAGACGTTGGGATCGAGTTCAGGGGTGGCCTTGTGGCCCTCGTAGTCGCCGAGAATTCCGAAGACGGGATCGGTGAACCAGACGGAGCCATCCGATTTGACGACGACGTCGTTCGGGGAGTTGAGGCGCTTGCCGCCGAAGTTTTCGACGAGCGTGGTGATGGTGCCGTCGTACTCGGTACGGATGACGCGGCGGCCGCCGTGCTCGCAGGAAATCAAGCGGCCCTGGCGGTCACGGGTGTTGCCGTTGGCGAAGTTCGAGGGCTTGCGGAAGTGGGAGACGGCGCCGGTTTCCTCGTCCCAACGCATGATGCGGTTGTTCGGGATGTCGGACCAGAGCAGGTAACGGCCATCACCGAACCAGACCGGACCTTCGGCCCAGCGCGAGCCCGTTGCGATACGTTCGACACAGGACAGCTTCAGCCAGTACTTTTCGAAGACGGGGTCGAGCGCGACGATGGCGGGGTCCGGGTAGCGCGTGGCCTGACGCCATCCGGCTGCGAAATCGGGAGAGGGTGCCTGCATGTCGTGTCATCCTACAAATCCTGAGGATCGGCAGGCTGCACCGGAGGCGGCGAGGCGCGCAAGAAAAAACCGCCGGCGCTGTCGAGCAGCCGGCGGGCGTTTTCCGAGGGCTCGCGAACGAGCAAACGGGGATCAGTGGCCGCGGCAGGCGGCGTAGCGATCCCAGTAGTAAGCAGCGCGGCGCGGACGGCCGATCTCTTCGTTGTAACGAGCCTGGCGACGCAGGTCGCGGCAGTAGCTGGAGTTCACAGAGTAGTAGCGACGCTCGCTGGCGCGGGCAGAGGCAGCCGCACCGGCGATGATGCCGCCGACAACGAGACCCGTAACGACACCAGCGGCGACACGACCACGGCGAGCCTCGGCGTCATTCGCCTGGACGATCATGGCAAGCGCAAGCGCCGAACAGGCAATCGCGGTCAGCTTAAAGGAACGGTTCATGCAGATCCTCCTGGAAGTGGGGAAGCCGTGGCGGCGTTGACGGCAATGCGGCGATGCCAAGGTATCCCTCGTCCTCGCCCGATAACAAGATGATATTAGCGCAAAGATGGCCAGAGCATGAACGGGAAATGTGAAAAATCGCGCACGCGTCGATTTTTTGATGAATATGGAGGTCCGGCGGCCACTATAAGGAAATTTGGATACTCCATAAATTTCCGAAATACCCCAGTTACTGAAGTGTTTCGTACAAGCGCTTGAGCAGATTGGCGCGGGGCGTCAGGGACGACACGAGCAGATGCTCGCGGTGGGTATGGGCTCCATCCCCGTCGACGCCTAGGCCATCGAGGGTGGGGACAGAGTGGGCGACAAAATTGCCGTCGCTGCCGCCACCTGTCGAGACACCGACAAGGTCGATTCCGAGCGGGGCCGCGATCGTTCGGGCGTGGTCGAACAGTCGGCGTACGCCATCGTTGTTTTCATAAGGCGGGCGGTTGATGCCGCCTTGCACGGTCAGTTTCACGTCCGGATTTCGGGGCGTCAGCGACTTCAGGCGGCGATCCATTTCACTGGCGTCTTCCATCGTCCTGATGCGGAGGTCGATCGAGGCGTGGCAGAGCTGGGGCACGACGTTTTCGGCGGTGCCGCCGTTGATCATGCCGACATTGACGGTGATGCCGCGGGCGTAGTCGGTCATGGATTCGATGGCGACGACCTGATGGGCGATTTCGAGGATCGCGCTACGGCCATCCTCGTGGCGGGCGCCGGCATGGGCTGGGCGGCCTTCGGCGGCGATCTCGTAGCGGGCGACGCCTTTGCGGGCCACGACGATCTTGCCGCCGTCGCGCGCCGGCTCGACGACGAGAACGTATTTCGCGGTGCGGCCGGCGGCCTCGATGAGTGCGCGGGAGGTGGGGCTGCCGACTTCCTCGTCGGAAACATAGAGAAAGCGGATGGGTAACGGCGTCGACTTGCCGCTCTCTGCGATGGCGGCGTAAGCGGAATAAGCGAGGTACGCGCCGCCCTTCATGTCGTAGATGCCGGGACCATAGGCCCGATCGCCTTCGACGCGGTAGGGCAGAGGGCCGGCGAGCGTGCCAAGCGGATGAACGGTATCGAGATGGCAGAGCACGAGAATGCCGGGACCCGAGCCGCCCCATGAGGACGAGATCGCGAGGTGACTGCCGAAACCCTCGGTGCCGGGAATTCGCCGGACGTCGGCACCGGCTTCGCGGAACTGGCGTTCGGCCAGCGTCATGACGCGGTCGACGCCGGCGCTGTCGTTGGTGGGGCTTTCGATTTCGACCCAGCGCCGGATGCCGTCCAGCAGTCGTTCTGTCGTAAGCGGCATGCGAAGTATTCCCGGTCAGTTGCGCGATCGGCGGGGACCTCGGTCCGGGGCACGCGATGGCAAATTCGATCGGTGCAGCCTGCACCATAATCCGTGAATGGACTATTTAAGAATTTTCAACGCACGCGACGTAACGGTAACAGGTTGCGACCGGGCCGGGGGAGACTTCCCGGCATGATCCGGACCTTGACCAACCGTTGACCACGGCGGGCCCTTATCCTATCTCGACGCCATGACGATACTGCCCATCATCCTGATCCCGGACCCCGTGCTCCGCCTCGTCGCAAAACCCGTCGAACGCGTCGACGCGGAGTTGCGGGCGCTGGCGCAGAACATGCTCGAAACGATGTACGACGCGCCTGGCGTCGGGCTCGCGGCGCCGCAGGTGGCCGTGTCACGGCGGCTGGCCGTCGTGGACGTTTCGGACGAGGAGGACAAGAAGTCGCCGATCGTTCTGATCAATCCGAAGATCGTGGCGACGGGGGCAGGAACGAACGTGCACGAGGAAGGCTGTCTCTCCATCCCGGACGTCCGGGTCGACGTGGAACGGCCAGCGTCGGTGACGGTCACGTATCTGGACCTCGATGGCAAGGAGCAGACGCTCCACGCCGAAGGCTTCCTCGCGACCGCCGTGCAGCACGAGATAGACCACCTCGACGGCAAGCTCATCATCGACCACCTGTCACGGCTGAAGCGCGACATGGTGATCAGGAAATTCAAGAAGCTGGCGCGACCCGCCTGACGGGCGAGGCGTCGGCTGCCGGATTCGGGCGAGCGAGGTGAGAATGCTCAGACTTGTGTTCATGGGCACGCCGCAGTTTTCCGTGCCGACACTGAGCGAACTGATCGCCGCCGGGCACGACGTCGTCGCAGTCTATTCGCAGCCGCCGCGTCCTGCGGGGCGGGGCATGGCGGAGACCAAATCGCCGGTCCAAAGATTTGCGGAAGCGTCAGGTATTCCGGTGTTCACGCCGGTCTCGCTGAAGGGCGAGGAGGCGCAAGCGGCGTTTCGCGCGCACGAGGCGGATGCGGCGATCGTGGTGGCGTACGGTTTGCTGCTGCCGAAGGCGGTGCTCGACGCGCCCAAGCACGGGTGCTTCAACCTGCATGCGTCGCTCCTGCCGCGATGGCGGGGGGCGGCGCCGATCCAGCGGGCGATCATGGCCGGTGACACAGAAACGGCGGTCATGGTGATGAAGATGGACGTCGGGCTCGATACGGGGCCGGTCTGTCTCGCAGAGCGCGTTGCGATCGGGCCGGACACAACGGCCGGCGAATTGCACGACACGCTATCGCTCACGGGCGCGCAGCTCATGGTAAGGGCAATGGCAGCGCTCGAGCGCGGTTCGCTCGGGGAGACGGCGCAGCCAGGCGACGGCGTCACGTACGCGGCGAAGATCGACAAGGCCGAGGCGCGCCTCGACTTCACGAGGCCAGCACAGGAGGTTCACGACAGGGTGCGCGGGCTGTCGCCGCATCCGGGAGCGTGGTGCGAAATCGAGTTCGGCGGGAAAGCCGAGCGCGTCAAGGTTCTCAGAAGTTCGCTTGCACAGGCAGCCGCGGGGGCGGCGGCGGGGATGATCGCCGGGCCGGGTCTGACGATCGCGTGCGGCGACGGGCGGGCGGTGCGTCTCGTGACGGTGCAGCGGGCGGGAAAGGGTGCCATGAGCGACGAGGCGATGTTGCGGGGTATTGCCGGCGGCGTCACGATCAAAGGGACCTGAGCTACGGGGCGTCGTGGTCCGGCCCGGCCGTCCGGCCGGTTAAGCAAAGTTAAAGAATCCCTAATGGGGCCGCTCGGGCACCCGGTAATGTCCCGGCATGTAATGCTTTCGGGACAGACCACATGACGACGACAACGAAAACACTCATCGGCCTCGGAGCCGTACTTCTCAGCGCGACCGCAGCCCTCGCGGAAGCGCGGACGTTGCGGATCGAAACGCGCCCCTATACGAGTGCGGTGGTGACGGTCGAAAATGGCGTGCGCGTGTGGCGGCCGCTTCCGCCGGTGGATCGCGTGATCATCAATCCGGGCAACCGCGCGACGATCAACCTGGACGTGGATGCGGGGTCGCGGAATCGCGGCGACAATTACAACTACAATTACAACCAGAACTTCAATCACGGCTCGCGGCGATAAGCGGCGCGCTGCTTGCGCGGCCAGCACTAGGGCGGTAGGCACTGACGGAGCGGCGTATGGGCCGCTCCCGATCGCCGACGCCGGAATCCTATGCCGCGCTACAAGCTCACACTCGAATACGATGGCACGCCGTTCCTCGGCTGGCAGATGCAGCCACTTGGGCCGAGCGTGCAGGGGCGGCTCGTCGATGCGGTCGAGAAGCTCTGCGGGGTGCGGCCCGAAGTACGGGGCGCGGGACGGACGGACGCAGGTGTCCATGCGCTCGGACAGGTCGCGCACGTCGATCTGCCGAAGGCTTACAAACCTTACGTGATCCGCGAGGCGATCAATTATCACGTGCGTCCCGATCCGATCGCGGTGCTCGACGTCGTCGAGGTGCCCGAGACGTTCGATGCGCGGTTCAGTGCGATCAAGCGACATTACCTGTTTCGCATCCTTGCGCGGCGTGCACCGCCCGCGATCGACAAATTCCGCGTCTGGTGGGTGCCGCAGGCGCTCGATGCGGAGCGCATGAAGGCGGCGGCGCCGCAACTCGTCGGGAGGCACGACTTCACGACGTTCCGGGCGGCGGGATGTCAGGCGAAGTCGCCGGTGAAGACACTGGAGCGGTTCGACGTCTCGGTGGTTGGCGAGGAAATCCACGTCAACGCATCGGCGCAATCGTTCATGCATCACCAGATGCGATCGATGGTCGGTAGCCTGAAGCTGGTCGGCGAAGGGAAATGGACGGCGGAAGATCTCAAGGCGGCGCTCGATGCGCGCGACCGATCGCGATGCGGGCCGGTGACGCCACCGTCGGGTCTCTATCTCACGAAGGTCGATTACCCCGACGGCGCATTCTGATCACGCGCGCGGGGCGACGCCGTCAGGGATTGATGCGCCATATCGTCAGGTTCAGGGCGGACGCATAGCTCACCCAGATCAGGTACGGCACGAACAGCAGCGCGGCGGTGCGATCGAGCGGCCAGGCCAGAACGATGAAGGCTGCGATCGTCAGCCAGAGCACGACGATGTCGTAGAAGGCGAGGTCGATGCGGTTGATGCCGAACATCAGGTACGACCAGAGGCCGTTGGCGATGATGTTGATCCCCCAGACGACAATCGCGGCGCTCATGCCGCCAGCGAGCCACACACGCCAGCCCGCGATGGCGATCATGATGTAGAGGAGCATCCATACCGGGCCGAAGAGCCAGTTCGGCGGCGTCCAGGAGGGCTTGGCGAGCGATTGATACCAGGCGCCCGGACGGAACAATGCGCCGGTAGTGGCCATGGCGAAAACAATTGCGGCGAAGGCGATCAGCGACAGATAGCGTTGCATACGGAGAAGCCTTGCGCAGGGGTTCGGCTGTAATACGCGCCACGGCGGCGTTTGGTTCAATCGGCGGTGGACGCGGCGATGGTTGCACGGACTGCACGGCGCCAGGCGGCGACCTTCGTCGTGCGCCGCGCCGGTTCCATGGCGGGTTCGAAGCGGCGATCGAGCTTCCAGGATTTGGCGAATCCGACCTGATCGGGCCATACGCCGGCCGAGCTGCCGGCGAGCCAGGCCGCGCCAAGTGCCGTGGTTTCGAGAATGGTCGGGCGATCGACGTCGGCGTCGAGGATGTCGGCGAGGGCCTGCATGGTCCAGTCGGAAGCGACCATGCCGCCATCGACGCGGAGTGTCGTCGAGGCGGAAGCCGGCCAGTCGTCGCGCATGCCATCGAGCAGATCGTTGGTCTGGAAGGCGACGCTTTCGAGGGCGGCGCGGGCGAATTCGGCGGGACCAGAATTCCGCGTGAGTCCGAACAGTGCGCCGCGCGCTTCCGGGGTCCAGTGTGGTGCGCCGAGGCCGACGAAGGCGGGGACAAGAATAACGTCCTGTTCCGGGTCGGCGGCAGCGGCGAGCGGGCCGGTCTCGGAAGCGGACGTGATGATTTTCAGACCGTCGCGGAGCCACTGGACCGCAGCGCCCGCAATGAAGATGGAGCCTTCGAGGGCGTAGTGGCGCTTGCCGTCGAGCTGATAGGCGATCGTGGTGAGGAGGCGATTTTTCGAGGCGACCTTGACGTCGCCGATGTTCAGGAGCGCGAAGCATCCGGTGCCGTACGTGGCTTTGACCATGCCGGGCGCGAAGCACGCCTGACCGACGAGGGCCGACTGCTGATCGCCGGCGATGCCGCGGATGGCGATGGCTGAGCCGAGGAGCGAGGGATGGGTCGTGCCGAAGTCGGCGTTGCTGTCACGGATCTCGGGAAGCATGGCGCGGGGGACGCGGAAGAGCTTCAGGAGTTCATCGTCCCAAGCGGCTGACGCGATGTCACACAGCATCGTGCGGGAGGCGTTGGTGGCGTCGGTGGCGTGGACGCGACCGCCAGTGAGGCGCCAAAGCAGGAAGGTGTCGACGGTGCCGGCGGCGAGTTCGCCACGTTCAGCGCGGGCGCGGGCGCCAGGCACGGTATCGAGAATCCAGGCGAGCTTTGTGGCGGAGAAATAGGGATCGAGGAGCAGGCCGGTCTTTGCGGATACCATAGGTTCGACGCCATCGGCCTTCAGGCGCGCGCAGTCGGCGGCGGTGCGGCGGTCCTGCCAGACGAGCGCGCGGTGGATGGGCTTACCGGTGGCACGGTCCCAGACGAGGCAGGTTTCGCGCTGGTTGGTGATGCCGAGGGCGGCGATGTCGCCGGGTGAGAGGCCGGCCTTCTGGATGGCGGACACGCAGGCTTCGAGGGTCAGAAACCAGATGTCCTCGGGGTCGTGCTCGACATGGCCGGAGGCGGGGAAATGCTGCGGGAACTCGAACTGGGCGACCGAGCGGATGGAGAAGTCGCCGCCGAAGACGATGGCGCGGCACGACGTGGTGCCCTGGTCGATGGCGAGGATGTAGGTCTTCGACATGTGTCGTGGGGACTCCGTTTTCTCATCGCGCCGAAGCGCGAACGGACGAGAGGTTAGACCGAACCACGCCATATTTCACGTCCGGTGCGAACGCGATGCACAGCCGGCGATGATTTACCTGTCAAAGAACTCCGGCGTCCCGGATGGACGCAGTATCCGCCCGGCCGAGGGGGGCGAGCATAGATTCGGGCGCGGATTCGATGGTCAGGGTTAAGGGACAGGGGGCCGGTAAACGTCAGCCGAGGAATTCGCGGCGCACGGCGGCGTCGTGCTGGCCGAGACCGGGGACAGGGCCGAAGGCGATTTTCTCGCCGACGTGAATGCCAGGCGGGGCGGGCACATCGGCGGGGCCGGAGGGCGTGCCGACGGTGGTGATGCGATAGTGTGGGTGGCGCATGAGGCCGTGCACGTCGTTGACGCGGCCGTAGGCGATCTCGGCGGTGTCGAGGGCGGACGCCAATTCGTCGATGGCACGGGCGCGGAAATTGGAGGCGATGATCGCGTCCATCTCGGCGCGATTGGCGACGCGGGCGATGTTGGTTGCCATCTTCGGATCGGTCGCGAGTTCGGGGCGGGAGAGGATCTTTTTCGCGAACGTCGCCCACTCGCGGTCGTTCTGGATCGAGATCAGGATCGGCGTGCCATCGGCGGTGTCGAAGACGCCGTACGGCGCGACGGTCGGATGCTGGAAGCCGACGCGCTTCGGCGGCTTGCCACCGCCGGCCTGGAGCAGCGGTACGGCCATCCATTCGGACATGCTGTCAAACAGCGAGACCTGGACTTCACCGCCCTTGCCGGTGACGGCGCGGCGGAGCAGCGCCTCGAGGATCGCCTCGTAGGCGTTCATGCCGGTGGCGATGTCGACGACGGAGACGCCGACGCGGGCCGGGCTTTCGGGGCCGCCGGTGATGGAGGCGAGGCCGCTCTCGGCCTGGACCAGAAGGTCGTAGGCCTTGCGGCTCGCGTAAGGGCCGTGCTCGCCGTAACCGGAGATCGAGGCGCAGATCAGGCGCGGGTATTTGTTCACGAGGTCGGGGATGGCGTAGCCGAGTTTCGCCACCGAGCCGGGCTTCAGGTTCTGGATGAAGACGTCGGCTTTCGCGAGAAGTGCGTCGAGCAGCTTCCTGTCCTCGTCGCGGGACAGATCCATGAAGACCGATTCCTTGCCGCGATTGAGCCAGACGAAATACGCGCTCTCGCCGTGGACGAGGCTGTCGTAGGCACGGGCGAAATCGCCCTCGGGGCGTTCGAGCTTGACGACGCGGGCGCCGGCATCGGCGAGCTTGCGCGAACAGAGGGGGGCTGCGACGGCCTGTTCAAGGGCGACGACGAGGAGGCCTTCGAGGGGTTTGGTCATTGGGCGTGGTGCCACTTTTTCTTGCGGTGCGAATTCGGGCGCACTTTAGCGGCTGGGGCAGGGCAAGCGATAGTCCGCCGTGCACGACAGACCAGCTGGAATGGGCGGCTGGACATCGGGATCAGCGGCTCGTTTTCGATCGTTCGTAGAAAACCACAGCGACAGCGTAGAAGGCCGCGTCGGCGGCAAGTTTGCCGACCACGATGCCCCAACCGGTATGGCCGGTCAGCGCGATCGCCGACCAGATGGCAAAGGGACGAACGATGAAGCTGTCGAGGACTTCTGCAACGCCGAATTCCCAGATCAGGCGACGGCAGGCCTCAAGGGCTCGCGGGGCAAATCCGACGCCGGCTTCGTTGGTTCCGATCCGGCGCAGCTCACGCGCGAACGCCACGGCATAGTAGCCGATGTTCTCGGACCATGCGGCAGCAAAGGAGACAGTGACGGTCGATGCGCCGATTGCAGCCGCGAGCCATCCGCCAGCCAGGGCTGCAACCATCGACGCAGCTTCCAGCGGCGCATAGCGGCGTACCCATTCGGTTAGTCTCGATCTCATGAACATGGGGTCCAGTCGTGAATTGCGGCTGCACGGCTAGTCTTCCTCCGTGTCGTCGACGATCGGAATGGCCCGGCTGGATTCTGAATAGGACGTCGCTCACGCAATCGGCAAGCCGGTAACAGACATTACCCTTGACGGGGTGGCCAGACCACTGCTCCATCAGCGGTCGCGACTTCGACCTGTCGTCGAATCGTTCACGTCCGATCGTTCCACCAAACTCCGAGAGTGCACGCCGAATGCCGGATCTTTTCAGTCCTGCTGCTCTGACTGCGCTGGCCGTATGTGCGGGTGCTGCGGCAGCGACCGTGATTGGAAGCCTGCTGGTTTTCCGCACCAATCCGCACAACCCGCGCATGCTCGCGTTCGGCCTCGCGTTCTCGGGCGGGGCGATGGTGTATGTCTCGCTCGTCGAGATCTTCAACAAGGCGCTCACGTCGTTCACGGAAGCATACGGTGCGAAGCTCGGCTACACTTATGCCACGCTTTCGTTTTTCGGCGGTGTGGCGATGCTAGCGCTCATCGACCGGCTGGTGCCGAACCCGCATCACGGGATGGAGGGGGCGAGTGACAAGGCGGCGCAGGAACGACTGAAGCGCGTCGGACTGCTGGCGGCGGCGGCGATAACAGCGCACAATTTTCCGGAGGGGCTCGCGACGTTCTTCGCGACGCTCGACAACCCGGTCGTCGGTGCACCGCTGGCCTTCGCCATCGCCATTCACAACATCCCCGAAGGCGTGTCGATCGCGATCCCCGTCTACTACGCGACAGGCAGCAAAAGAAGCGCGATCCTGGCCGCGTGTATCTCCGCGCTCGCCGAGCCGGTGGGTGCGATCATAGGTTATCTCGTGCTGGCGCCGTTCCTGTCGCCGGTCGTGTTCGGCGCCGTTTTCGGCGTCATCGCCGGCGTCATGGTGTTCCTCGCGCTCGACGAGTTGATGCCGGAAGCGAAGCGCTACTCGAAGGGCCATGAAGCCGCCTACGGCATGATCGTCGGGATGGGTGCTATGGCAATGTCGCTGGTGCTGTTCAAGTAGCCGGGTGGACGGTCGATGACGTCGTTCAAGGACGTACTTAAGTCGATGGCCGTATTCTGCGGCCTCGGGCCGCTGATCGGGCTCGTGATCTTTGCTGCGGGATCGTCGCTGCTTGCGGTCGCGAGTGGCACGAAGGACGGGTTCTGGATCGGACCGTTTCTGCTCATTTATGGTGTCCTCTTCGCGCATTTCGTCGGAATTGCGTGGGCGGCGCTCGCCGGAGTGGTGTCCGTCTCAATTTCGTTTCTGCTAAAGCGCATGCCCACGTGGATCGGGCCGGTCAGTGGACTGGTCAGTTTCGTCGCATCCCTGCATCCGAAGTTCCGCATGTTCGACGGTCCCGCACTCGTCGGAGACGGACAATCGCCGAGCACCTTCGGTCCGGCGTTCGCACTCGTCCTGGCAGCGACACACATCGGCGCCGCGTGGGCGTCGTGGGTGATGGCGAAGAGGTGGGTCGGGCGATGACGGCAGGAAGCGCAATCGACATCCACTGTCTCGGACCGACCGAAATCGTGGCAATGCGCCGCCTTCTCGACGTCTTCGGCGCGGCGTTCGAAGATCACGAGCGTTATTCGTCGGAGCAGCCGGGGGACCGTTATCTCGCCGACCTTCTTGCAAAGCCGACCTTCATTTCGATTGTCGCGATGGCGAGCGGCGACGTCGTCGGGGGGCTGACGGCGTACGTTCTCGACAAGCCCGAGCGGGAAGACAGCGAAATCTACATCTACGACCTGGCCGTTACCGAGCGCTACCGGAGACGTGGCGTCGCTACCGCACTGATCCGCCGGTTGCAGACGATCGCGGAGCTGCGCGGTGCTCGCGTGATATTCGTGCAGGCCGATCTCGAGGACGCGCCAGCGATCGCGCTATATCAAAAGCTCGGCTCGCAGGAGACGGCGCACCACTTCGATATCGAAGTGCCTCGCCGCACGCCAACGCGACGTACCGACTGAGCAGCACGGCGGCGGCACCCGCGTTCGAGCCCTTACACGTCGACGCTGGCGTTGAGCGCGTTTTCCTGGATGAACTCGCGGCGCGGCTCGACGATGTCGCCCATGAGGCGCGAGAAGATCTCGTCGGCCTCGGTCACGTCGCCCGGCCGCACCTGTAGCAGCGTGCGCGCCTCGCGGTCGAGCGTGGTCTCCCAGAGCTGCTCGGGATTCATCTCGCCGAGACCCTTGTAGCGCTGCAGGGTCACGCCCTTGCGGCCGAACTCGTAGACCGCCTCGAGCAGGGAGCGCGGTCCCGTCACGGTCTTCTCGACGTCCTTGCGCTTCAGCGTCGACGGCTTGCCGTAGATCTCTCTCAGGTGTTCGCGCCGCTCGTTGAGACGACGGGCCTCGACGCTCGAGAGCATGTTGCGGTCGAGCATGTGTACTTCGGCGACGCCGCGTACGAGACGCTTGAAGACGAAACCTTCGTTGCCGTAGCGGCCTTCCCAGCCGCGTTCGGTCTCGTCCGAGATGCCGTCGAGATGGAGGGCGACGTCGGCGGCGACACGGTTTGCGGTGTCCGACGACAGGATCACGTTCGGATCGAAGGCACCGCCGATCGCGGCCTGCTCGACGACGAAGCGGGTGTAACGGGAATGCAGACCGTCGATGATCGACGAGATCTGACGGGCCTGATCGACGATATCGCGCAGATCGCGGCCGGCGCGCGTTTCGCCTGATGCCAGCGTGAGGGATGCTTCCTCGAGGCCGCCGTCGATGAGGTATTCCTCGAAGGCGCGCTGGTCCTTGAGGTATGCCTGCGACTTGCCGCGCGTCACCTTGTAGAGCGGCGGCTGGGCTATGTAGAGGTGGCCTTTCTCGACCAGCTCGGGCATCTGGCGATAGAAGAACGTCAGGAGAAGCGTGCGGATGTGAGCGCCGTCGACATCGGCGTCGGTCATGATGATGATCTTGTGATAGCGCAGCTTGGCGAGGTTGAAGCCGAAGCCGTCCTTGTCCTTGCCATTGGCGTCCTTGGGAAGTGCGACGCCGTTGGCATCCTTCGGCTCGTCCGAAGCGGAGCGGCCGATACCTGTTCCGAGCGCGGTGATGAGCGTGCCGATTTCCTGGCTCGACAGCATCTTGTCCATGCGCGCGCGTTCGACGTTGAGGATCTTGCCGCGGATGGGCAGCACGGCCTGGAACTCGCGGTTGCGGCCCTGCTTGGCAGAGCCACCGGCCGAGTCACCCTCGACGATGAAGAGCTCGGTATTGACGGGGTCGCGGTCCTGGCATTCGGCGAGCTTGCCGGGCAGCGAGTTGAGATCCAGCGCGCCCTTCCGGCGGGTCAGTTCGCGCGCCTTGCGGGCGGCTTCGCGGGCGATGGCGGCTTCGCAGATCTTGCCCACGATGATCTTCGCTTCGCGCGGATGCTCTTCGAACCAGGCGCCGAGGCTGTCTGAGACCACGCTTTCGACCACCGGCTTAACCTCCGACGAGACGAGCTTGTCTTTCGTCTGGGAGGAGAACTTCGGATCGGGCACCTTTACAGAGAGGACGCAGGTCAAACCCTCGCGGATGTCGTCAGCGGCGAGCGTCACCTTCTCCTTCTTTGCAATGCCGGTCTCGTCGGCGTACTTGTTGATGATGCGGGTCACGGCCGCACGTAGGCCGGCGAGATGGGTGCCGCCGTCGCGCTGCGGGATGTTGTTGGTGAAACAGAGCATGTGCTCGTCCCAGCCGTCGTTCCACCAGAGGCCGACCTCGGCGGTGATGCCGTCCTTTTCGTTGCGGATCATCACCGGCTCTTCGATGAGCGGACGGCGCGTGCGGTCGACGTACTTGACGAAGGCTGCGACGCCGCCCTCGTAGAACATCTCTTCGACCTTGACGTCGGCATGGCGTGCGTCGGTCAGGACGATCTTGGCGCCGGAGTTCAGGAACGCGAGTTCGCGCAGGCGACGCTCGAGCGTGTTGTAGTTGAACTCGAGGACGTTGTGGAACGTGTTGGGCGAGGGGAGGAAGGACACTTCGGTGCCGCGCTCGCCTTTCGGTGCATCGCCGACGACTTTCAGCGGGGCGACAGTGACGCCGTCGTTGAATTCGATCTCGTGGATCTTGCCGTCACGCCAGATGCGGGCCCTGAGCCAGGTCGAGAGCGCGTTGCAGACGGAAACGCCGACGCCGTGCAGGCCACCGGAGACCTTGTAGGAATTCTGGTCGAACTTGCCGCCGGCGTGGAGTTCGGTGAAGACGATTTCGGCGGCCGAGCGCTTGGGCTCGTGGTCATCGTCCTGCTTGATGCCGGTCGGGATGCCGCGACCGTTGTCGCGGACGGTGACGGAGCCGTCGGCATTCAGCGTGACGCGGCATTCGGTGGCGTAGCCGGCGAGGATCTCGTCGATGGCGTTGTCGACGACTTCGTAGACCATGTGATGCAGGCCGGAGCCGTCGTCGGTGTCGCCGATGTACATGC